>CAYPVY010000149.1:0-2512 GCA_964414305.1 uncultured Nitratifractor sp. | reverse complement strand
GCTGCATATTGAGAGATTGTTGGGGCTGAGATAAAGATATTTTGAGCTATCTCTTCAGCTTTTTTTATATAATTATTTGGCACTATTAGCCATCCTACTCTAAAGCCTGGCATGGAGTAATATTTTGAAAAACCATTTATTACAAATATATCTTTGCTGTAAGCAAGTGCAGTTTGTGGAGTGGTATCGTAGGTTAAGCCGTGATATAGCTCATCGCTGATAAATTTTATATCTTTTCTTTGGCAATACTCTATTAGTTCCTTTAAATTTTGGTTATCATACACATTACCTGTTGGGTTTGCTGGATTTGAAATTTGCAGAGCATCTATTTTGATATTTTGTAAATGCATTGGTGTAATTTGATAATTACTATCTTCAAAGACTTTAATTGGATGTGGCGTAATATTTAGCATATTTGTTATATTTTTGTAGCAAGGATATCCAGGGTCGCTAAAACCCAAAGTTTGATTATAGTCGCAAGTGAGAGAATATGCAACCAAAAATGCACCACTTGTGCCTGGTGTAATTAAGATATTTTTATAGCTTATCTCTACATCATAAACCCTCTTGTAGTGTTTTGAAATAGCAACTCTTAGCTCTCTTAAGCCCATACTTTCTGTATAAGAGAAGTTATTGCAACTATGCAATGCCTCTTGCACTTTTGGTGAGGGTTTGATATCTGGCTGACCTATTTCAAAGTGAATAGTATCTTCAAATTTGTTAGCCTCTCTAACAATATCCATAACAATAAATGGGCTTATGTTTTTTAATCTTTTGTTATTCATAAAGTTTCTTTATACAATATTTAACAAATCTTTTATACTATCTAAAATAAAATCTGGTTTTATATCTTTTTTTAAATCATCTTCTCTAAATTTTCCACTCTTAACTAACGCACTTTTTAAACCAGCCTCTTTTGCACCTTTTATATCTGTTTCTATATCATCTCCTACCATTAAAACTTCATTTGGATTTAGATTCATAGATTTACAAGCTAGTAAAAAAAATTCTTTGTTTGGTTTGCCAATGATAGTGGCTTTGGTATTTGCTGCATACTCTAAAGCCTCTACAAATCCACCTGCATCCATAGACAACTCTCCATCACTATCTTTAAAATATCTATTTTTAGCAGCTGCTATTAGTTTAGCTCCATTTGTAAGCTTTCTAAAGCCTATATTTAAATTGTGGTAATTAAAATTTGTATAAGCATCTGCAACTACAACAAATGATGGATTAGGTGATTCAATATCTAAGAAATAATCTTTTACCTCATCTGCTACAATTGTATATGCTGTTGCATTTTGCTCTTTTATATAATCTTTTGTAGCACTAAGAGCTGTAAAAAGCATATTTTCATCAATATTAAAGCCCATTTCTTTAAGTTTGTTATAGAGATCTTTTGGTTTTTTTCTTGTTGTATTTGTTAGAAATCTAATTTTATATCTATCTTTTAGCCTATTAATTACCTCAATTGCACCATTAATTACTTCATCACCAATATATAATACACCACCTATATCAAAGCATACTCCTTTTATCATAAATGTCTCCTTATATCCATTTTTGCTTTTTGAGCCATTTGTAAATGAAAAATGCAATTATTATATTAATACCCCAAATTACAAAATAACCCCACTTCCAATCAAGCTCTGGCATATTTTTAAAGTTCATTCCATAGTTACCAACAATAAATGTTAATGGTAAGAATATAAGAGAGATTGCAGCAAGTCTTTGCATTGCTTGGTTCATTCTATTACTTAAAAATCCCATTAATAGGTTTTGTAAGTATCCGGTTCTTTCAAGATAACTTTTAGACTCATTTATAAGATACGATAAATGCTCTTTTAGGTCTATAAATTCATATTTTAGTTTTCTTCTAATTTCTACATCAAAATGGTTATAGACTTTGTTTACGGCATCATTTGATTGAATTGATAGTTTACTTATTCTATTTAGTGTTCGTCTTACAAAGTATAGTTGCTTTTGGATATCTTCTTCATCTAAATTTTGTGCAAAAATTTCATCTTCTATCTCTTCTAACTTATCATCAAGTTTATCTACAATTCCCATTGTGTGATCAACTATTATATCAATTACACTATATGTAATATACTCTAAGCTATCTTTTTTATCATATCTTTTATATAGATGATAGACTACATTTTTTATTATATTTTCATTTCTGCTTAGGAATATAAATTTATTTTGACTAATAATTAAAACAATATTTTCGTCGTTATATAGCAATTTATCCTCTTCATCTTGGATAAAATATTTTAAAATTATCATCTTGAAGTTTTGGTTAAATTCATAAGTAATACTTTGTTCTTGGCTTCTTATATCTTCTAGGAAACTCTCTGGAAAATCGTGTTCTTTTAGCCATTTAATTATATCCTCATTATCTAAGTGTGTGAAGATAACTTGCTTATCTTCGTTATTGATATTAATTGCTTCTTTATAATATAATCTATCTGTTAATATATACATTTTTTACCTTATTAATTTATAGAAT
>CAYPVY010000148.1:0-2553 GCA_964414305.1 uncultured Nitratifractor sp. | reverse complement strand
ACCTCTTTTTTCTATCTCTTTAATTGCTTTTAGATATTTTTTTATAACTATCTTTTCATCAAACTCTTTTATAATCTTCTCTCTACTTTTATATCCCATAATATCTCTATCTTCTTTAGATAGATTAATAACCTTTTCAATACTATCAGCTAATGATGTAGCACTTTTAACCTTACATAAAAATCCATTTACTCCATCATCTACCACATCTTTACATCCTGGCACATTTGTTGTAACAATTGGTTTTGCCATAGATGCAGCTTCAAGTAAAACTCTCGATAACCCCTCTCTATAACTTGGCAAAACTATACAATCATATTTAGCAATTACCTCTTTTATATTATCGCTAACACCAAGATAATTTACTATGCCGCTATCTACCCAACTATCCATCTCCTCTTTTGTAATTGCAGTTGGGTTATTTGGATAAAAAGCCCCAATTATTGCAAACTCTACTCTATCTTTATACTTCTTCTTTAAGATTTTTGCAGCATCGATATACTCTAATAATCCTTTATCTTTTACCAATCTTGCAATAAATAGAAATTTTACTAACGAATTACTTTTATCACTCTTTTTATATGGCTTAAATTTTTCTATATCTATACCTGACCCTGGAATTAAGTCTGCTTTTTTTCTATCAACTAATTTCAATTTTAAAAAAAGTTTCCTATCATATGGATTTTGAAAGAATACTTTTTTAGGAATTTTAAGAGCTATTTTATATAGTTTTCTTGCTATTTTAGAAGAGGATGAATTATTTAAAAAGACTGTTCCTAAACCTGAAATATTACTAATTACAGGCACTTTTGCAAAATAACTTGCAATTGATCCATATATATTTGGCTTAATTGTATATTGCAATACCACATCTGGTGATATTTTTTTATAAAGTTTATAGATGTCATATATTAATTTTAAATCCTCTAAAGGATTTGAACCTTTATTGTTTATCTTAATATGATAATGTTTACAACCTATCTCCTCTAATTTTTTAGCATATTCATCATAAGGAGATATTGCAACTACTCTATACCCTTCTTTTTGTAAAGATTTTATGAGACCTAACCTAAAATTGTATATATTCCATGTAGTATTAATAAATATTGCAACTGTTTTTTTCATAATTTTTTTCCTGGATAATATCCCAAATTATCACATTTTTTAAACATTTATATAACCTCACTCCCTTTCTTTATCTTTGATAAAGAACCTAAATTAACCTCTTTGTAAGTAGTATTATAAAATCACTGTATTGATAAAAATAATTATATTGCTGACATTATAGCACTATTAATATTACAATAGTTTAAAAAATGAAATATTTTTAAAAATAAATTTTACTTTTGAAATTATATAGAAAATATATATTCGTTTATGTAATATTTATGTTAGATTTTCTTTTGTTAAATTCATTATATACTTAATATTTTTGGAAGTATCTATATTATAAAAGATTTAATTCCACTTATAAAACCACATTTGATACATCAATATAAACCAAATTGTATTTAAATACTTAATATCACCTTTATAAACTCTATCTTTAATATAAAGAATATATTCTATATTAAATATATCTTTATCCAACTTATCGATAGATATATACTCTTCAATTAGTGACTTTAAATCTCCTTGAGCCCACTCTAAAAGTGGGATTTGAAAGCCAGCTTTTGGTTTATTAACAATCTCTTTTGGTATATATTTATATAAAATTTGCTTTGCTAAATATTTCCCATCTTGATTTTTATATTTTAAATTGCTATCTACTCTTGATAGATACTCAATAATTCTATGATCAAGCAGTGGCTCACGCCCCTCTAAACTAACACTCATTGTAGCTCTATCAACTTTAACTAAAACATCATCAGCCATAAATGTTTTATAATCAATTAGCATCATATTATCAATTAAAGATAACTCTTTTTGCATCTTAAATTTACTAAAATACTCTGCTTTTGGCTTAACTTTTAAAGCCCTTTTTAAATCTTTTGGATCACTATAAGATGATGCATTTATAAACATCTCTTCATAATTTTTTGCAAGAATTGCTCTTTTAAATTTGTTATATTTATCTTTAATATTTGTCTGCTTATAGTTTTTTGGCAATAGGTTATTAATTTTTTCTACAATCTCTTCATTTGTCACTTTTAGGGCTGTTTTTAGTAGCTTTGCTTTAAAGCTGTTTGAAAAGATATTTTTAAATCTATCTAAAAAGAAATATTTTGCATATCCACAAAATGCTTCATCTCCGCCATCAGCAGATAGTGCAACAGTTACTTCACTTTTGGCCATTTTTGAGACAATCATTGTAGGAATAGCAGAGCTATCGCCAAATGGCTCATCATAAAAAAAAGGCAAATCATCAACCTTATCTAACATATCCTTTTGTGTAATATATAGCTCATTATGGTTTGTATTAAAATGCTTTGCCACCATCTTTGCGTGTTGAGCTTCGTTGTAATTTTTATCTTCAAAGCCAATTGTATAAGTATTTATCTTTTTACCATCTTTTGTAAGTAGAGCAGTAACCAAACTTGAATCAATCCCACC
>CAYPVY010000147.1:0-2569 GCA_964414305.1 uncultured Nitratifractor sp. | reverse complement strand
TTTTAATTATTGGAGCTCCAGGAAGTGGAAAAACAACTGACGCAAGTATAATTGCACAAAGAAATAGTGATAAAATAACTCACTATTCAACTGGAGATATGCTAAGAGCAGAAGTTGCTAGTGGAAGTGAGCTAGGAAAAGAGATTGATAGTTATATCTCAAAAGGTCATTTAGTTCCTCTTGAAATTGTCTTAAATACTATAATAAATGCAATCAAAAATGCACCAAATGATATAGTTATAATTGATGGCTTTCCAAGAAGTGTTGAACAGATGGTAGAGTTTGATAAATTACTAGAAAATGAAAACGATATAGAACTCTTATCAGTTATTGAAGCTAGAGTAAGCGAAGAGGTAGCAAAACAAAGAATTTTAGGAAGAGCCGCTGAAGCTAAAGATGGTGAGCAAAGAAGCGATGATAATGAAGAGGTTTTTTATAATAGAATGAAAATATATAACGAACCACTATCTCAAATTCAAGAATTTTACACAAACAAAGATTTATTAAAAGTAATAGATGCTCAAAGAGAGCTTGAAGAAATAGTTGCTGAAATGGAAGAGTTTGTAAAAAGCAAAGCTAATATTTAGGAACTTTAATGAAAAAATTTATAAAAGAGGCAATTATATTTATAATTGTCATCTTTGTTGTAACTAATATAGTTGGCTACTATAGAAGCTTAAATGTAAAAACAAATAATATAAATCTTCTTAGCTCATACTCCACAATCGATAATAAAAATGTTAAAGATATTTTATCTTCTAAAAAAGTATTAGTATTAAATTTTTGGGGGACTTGGTGTCCAGTATGTAATCAAGAAGTCTCAACATTATCAAAATTAGCTAAAAGAGATGATTTAATACTTTTAACTATTGCAGTAAATAGTGGAAGCAATGAAGATATTAAAAGATATATGAAAGATAAAAATATAAATTTTTTAGTAATCAATGATTCAGATGGAACTTTAGCTAAAAAGTTTAATATTTCTGTTTTTCCAACTACAATTTTTTATTCAAAAGATTTAAAAAGTAGCATAAAAGATAGTGGTTATACAACAACAGCTGGTTTTTTAGCAAGAGTAAAATATATGGAGAGTAAGTAGTGTTAGATGATAATATATTAAATAATCTTCCATCACCTTGTTGGTTGCTTGAAGAAGAAAAACTTAAAAAAAATTTAGAAATATTAAAAAATATAAAAGATAAAACCGGAGTTAAAATTCTTTTAGCTCTAAAGGGATATGCACTTTGGAAAAGCTTTGATTTGGTTAGAAACTATCTAGATGGATGTTGTGCTAGTGGATTACATGAGGCTATTTTGGCAAAAGAAGAGTTTAAAAAAGAGGTTCATACATATTCACCTGCATTTAAAAAAGATGATATAAAAGAGATAGCAAAAATATCAAATCATCTTACCTTTAATTCAAATAATCAACTATTTGAGTTTTCTAATTTAGCAAAAGAGATAAATCCAAATATCTCATTAGGACTTAGAGTAAACCCACAAATTTCTTGTGCACCAGTAGAGCTATATAATCCATGCTCTCCTACTTCTAGACTAGGAGTTAAGATAGAAGATTTTGATAAAAAAGCTTTAGATATAATAGATGGATTACACTTTCATGCATTATGTGAAGAGGACTCAAGTTCTTTAGAAAAAGTATTAAAAGCGTTTGAAGCTCAATTTGGTAAATATTTTGATAGTTTAAGCTGGGTAAATTTTGGTGGAGGACATCATATCACTAAAAAAGGATACGACACTAAGCTGCTAATTAAACTCCTTATGGATTTTAAAGCTAAATATCCACATTTAAATATATATTTAGAACCTGGTGAAGCTGTAGCTTGGGAGAGTGGTGTATTGGTAGCTACAGTATTGGATATAGTAAAAAATGGTGGATTAGATATAGCAATACTAGATATTTCTGCAGAAGCACATATGCCAGATACCATAATTATGCCATATAAAGCATCTGTTTTAAATGCTAAAGATGCCAATATTTTACCATATACTTATCAACTAGCTGGTAATAGCTGTCTATCTGGTGATATTATGGGTGAATATAGCTTTAATAAACCTCTTAAAATTGGAGATAAAATTGCTTTTGAAGACCAAATGCACTATACTATGGTAAAATCTACTACTTTCAATGGTGTAAAACTCCCATCTATTGCTCTACTAAAAGAGAATAATGAAATTGAAATAATAAAAGAATTTAACTATTTAGATTTCAAAAATAGATTATCTTAATAATTTAATTAATTTTAGTTATACTATTACATATTATTTTACACAATTAAAGGATTTATATGAAAAAAATTTCAATTTTAGTTACATCTTTGGCTATTATTTCAGGATGCGGCGGTGGAGGATCTAGCGATTCTTCTAAAAATACAGAACTATATGAAATTACAAGTAGTAACTACGATAGAGCTACTTCAACATCTATGGCTGCTACTGACGATTTACCGCTTGATCCTCAAACTTTTCAAACAGTAACTGAAGAGGGGTGTATTAATGGAAGCTATACGCAAAAGGATATAGAAAATGGAGTTGATTATAAGTTTAGCAA
>CAYPVY010000146.1:0-2586 GCA_964414305.1 uncultured Nitratifractor sp. | reverse complement strand
ATCTTGTAGAAGGGGACTCAGCAGGTGGTTCTGCAAAACAAGGAAGAGATAGAGTCTTTCAAGCAATTTTGCCTCTAAAGGGTAAAATATTAAATGTTGAAAAAGCAAGATTAGATAAGATTTTACGCTCAGATGAGATTAAAAATATGATAACTGCACTTGGGTGTGGAATAGGTGATGAGTTTGATGAAGAGAAACTTAGATATCATAAAATCATTATCATGACAGATGCAGATGTAGATGGTAGTCATATTCAAACTTTATTAATGACATTTTTCTTTAGGTTTTTAAGACCAGTTGTAGAAAATGGTTATTTATATATAGCTCAACCACCTCTATATCGTTATAAAAAAGGTAAGCATGAAACTTATCTAAAAGATGATAAAGCTCTAAAAGAGTTTATGATAGAAAAAGGTATTGATTCAATTGATATTCAAACATTAGGAAAAGAGGATTTAATATCTCTATTTAAGCTTGTTGGATATTATCAATTAACACTAAATGAGCTTGATAAACGATTTGCTATGTCTGAAGTTTTGCAATATATGATTGAAAATCCAGATATTGCAGGAAAGAGTAATGAAGAGTTGGCAAAAGATTTAGAAGAGTTTATTAAAAATCTTGGTTATAATATTTTAAATAGATACATAGATGAAGATAAAATACACTACTATGTGCAAACAAATGAAGGCTTAGAAGAGCTTATTATTGATGACAATTTATTTACAAGTCCACATTATAATGAAGCAATTTATATCTATCAGAAGATAAAAGATTATTTAAATGAAGAGCTAGAGCAAAGAGACCTACTTGATGATTTAGTAAAAATTGAAGAAGCAGCTAAAAAAGGAGCTGATATTCAAAGATATAAAGGTTTAGGGGAGATGAATCCAGAACAGTTGTGGGAGACTACCATGGATCCTGCAAATAGAAGATTACTTCGTGTAAAAATAGAAGATATTGATACAGCAAGTGATGCCTTTACACTATTTATGGGTGATGAGGTAGAGCCAAGAAGAGAGTATATTGAGACTCATGCAAAAGATGTAAAACATCTTGATGTATAAATAGAGTCTTAAGTAGTGTGTTAAGATATTATATTGGGGTTTATCTTATTTTATATAAAAGGAATTTAGGCAGATGCAAAATAGCGATATAAAATATGGTGAAAAAGAGATATTAGAGTTTGATATTAATGCTGATGAAAATTTTTGGCCAAATGAGAATAAAAAAGATTATATCATAGATATAGAGTTACCAGAGTTTATGTGTAAGTGTCCAAGAAGTGGTTATCCAGATTTTGCGACAATAAAAATATCATATATACCAAATGAGAAGGTTATTGAATTAAAAGCTTTAAAGCTTTATATTAATAGTTTTATGAACAGATATATAAGTCATGAAAATAGTGCTAATGAGATATATGATACTCTTTACCAAAAGTTACAGCCTAAATGGATGAAATTAGTGGCAGATTTCAATCCAAGAGGTAATGTTCATACAGTTATTACTATTGATAGTGATAGAAATAAGTAGTTACTACCTAATAATCAAGCTATTATATGAATGTTAAAATAGTGTGAATCAAATTTTTATATAATACTATTATAAAAAAATATAAAATTTTGTCATATATATTGATTTTTCCACAATATTATTGCTATAATTACTATAAGTTAATAATTTAAGGAGTTATATATGAGTAAATTGGATGAAAAAATTAAAATTTATCAAGCAGAGAATAAAAAACTTGGCCTAGGTATGAGTGATGAGTATATTGCAAATATTGCAAAATCTCTTGGACCTGCAATATATAGAGCAGATACAGAAATAGTAGCTTGTGGTGATAAGAGTGAATTAGATAGAATTAGAAATAACTATCTTAAAAAGAAATTAGGTTTAGATATGCCAAATAACTCTTTAGATGAGATGATTCAAAGAGTTTGCCAAAAACTTGGTTCTTCAAATAGAAAGAAATATAGAGCACTATTTTATGGTTTATTAGCTATGGAGGCTGGAAAAGAGTCAATTTACGCTTAGTATATATTAGTTTTTTAAGATATAATTACCTTAAAGTTTTTTTGGGGTAATTGTATGAAAGATAATATTTTATTAATAGGATTTATGGGAGTTGGTAAAGGAACAATAGCTAGAGCCTTTGCCAAAAAATATAAAATCTATAATATTGATACTGATGATTTAATTGAATCAAAAGAGAATAAATCAATACCAAAAATATTTCAAAAATATGGAGAAGATTTTTTTAGACAAAAAGAGCAAGAGACAGCTAATTGGCTAGAAGAGTGTGTTAAAGGGACTCTTATTAGTTGTGGCGGTGGCTTTTATAAGGTTAAAAATCTAAATAAAATAGGTAAAGTTGTTCTTCTTGATGCTTCATTTGAATGGATTTACAATAGATTAAAAAATGCAAAAAATTCAGAAGCAAAACTTGCCAAAAGACCTCTATTCCAAGATATAAAAAAAGCAAAAGATTTATATAATAAAAGAGAAAAAGAGTATAAAAAAGTTGCTGATTTTATAATTAATATTGAAGGTAAAAAAGATAAAGATATCTTAAAAGAGTTG
>CAYPVY010000145.1:0-2592 GCA_964414305.1 uncultured Nitratifractor sp. | reverse complement strand
CATCTTGAACTCCATTCTTATTTAAATCCTCCCATACTCTATCTCCTAGGCAATAATATTTTTTAAATGCACCTGCATCTACATTATAGATATTTTTATCTCTCAACTCAATAAGATCAGTTTTTCCAGTATCACGATCTACATCTGAGTCTATCTTGTCATGCCTACCCATATCTATATCTTTTGCACTAAATACATATCCCTCAGGCAAAGAAGATTTCACTACTTCAACTATATAATATGCACTACTTAGTTTACAAAACTTATAATCACCATTTGCATCAGTTGTTGTATTTATATCTTTTTGATTTTTCCCAAGTTTATGCAAAATTACACTAATACCCTTAAGACCTTTTTCATCTTTTGCTCTAGTTGCACTATGATCTCTATCATCCCAAACTTTTCCGCTAATACAATATGTTCCATTTGGCTGTTTTGTAAATCCAAAGTCTAAATTATGATTGTTAAATCCAGGCTCTGGCATAGTAAATGCTATAGTAGTATAGCCTTTGTGCAACTCTTCATTGTCATTATCACTATCAATATCATCATTTTGGTTATTATTTACATCTTTTTTTGTAGGAATTAGACCATTTAAGTCATCATCACTTAATGAAATTCTAACTTCACACTTATCTCCAGCCTTTAATTTAACATTATTAAATAAATTTAAATTATCCTTACCTCCAAAATAGTATTCTCCTTTACCATCACTATTTGCATTACCAATTTGCTTTCCATTACAAAATAATTGAACTGTTACATATTTATATAACTCATTTCCAAAACTTTTCTCATTTGGATCTTGAATACCATTACCATTCTCATCAAACCATATTCTATTTCCTATCTCAATATATGGCATAGGATCACACATTAGCTCTACATCTCCCATACCACCAGATTTAGCACCATATGGCTCCATCTCACCGCCATCTTTTACATATCTATTTTTTATCATAGCTTGAGTTGCTATTTTTTTACCATCGCTATTACTATATAACCCAATAGCACCTGGTTGATACCATCCATTTGCATCAATCATACCAATAATAACATTTGGAGCCCCAGGAGCAATCGCTAATGCACCAGATGCACTCTCTGGATGTCCATCATAATCACTATTATCAGTTCCTGCATTAAACTCATCACCTACAAAAAACTCATAATATACATTCTTATCATCACCATATTGTTGTTTATGTGTTTTACAATCTGTCTTAACAATCTCACTACTCTCATCAGTAAAAGAGCCATCAGAGTTAATACACATCTTTCTTACATCGCCTTTTAGAAAATCATCTTTAGCAAATGTAGCTCTTGAGTTATAGCCTAATATCAAATTTCCATTATTATCAAACTCAATATCTGTCAAAATTGGACCATCATTTACACCATCACTATCATCACCCCAATTTTGATAAATATTTGGCGAACCATAATCTTTATCTTTTACATATATATATCCTGGTGCTCTTTTGTATCTTAAAGAGTTTGTTCTTGCTACTTCTACAAACTTGCTACCATCATATTTAACAATTGATGCTCCTAAATCTGTGCTATAATCTCTTGTTGATATTTTATTATCACAAACCATACCTATATATACATCTTTTCCTCTAACCTTTAGTGCCCAAGGTCTTAGATGAGAATCTTCACATTCTGTTCCATATGGATTAGCTATTTTAATACTTTTTTCAATTTTTCCATTTTCTGTATTAATTACAACTAACTCTTTTGTATTTAAATTAACTGCATAAAGTCTTTTTTCATCTTCACTAATATCGATATCTCCAATACCAACCTTTCCAGTCCATTTCATGGCATCTAAATCTTGATTTTGAGAATAATCTCTATCCAATAATTTATCTTTTGCTTGAGAATTTAAAACATTTGGTAGAGTTGTTAATTTTGTAACTGTAGTGCTATTATCATCATTTAGATGAATTTTATATATATTTCCTGCATTTTTTATATCATTATCTTTAAATGGAGAGTATCTTTTTAGCACAGATGATACAAATATATCTTTTGTTGATCTTTTATATGCTACACCCCATATTGCACCTGTTTGACTAAACTTAGCTAATACTTTTCTTCTTTTGTCAATTGTATCATTATCATAATCTTCACCTACTTTAGGAGAAGGTGCCATAAATAGTGTTCCAAAGCCTTTAGGTGATTTATTACCACCAAACTCATCTTCACTTTGATCACTATAATATCCTGGTATCGCCGCCATTAAAATATCTGGATTACTCTGACAATAAGTTGCAGGTGAAGCTAAAGATACATCATGTTTTACTCCATCTTTAACAAAATCTATTAAAGGTCGTGCTTTAGTATCTTCTCCACCTATAAACCCTGCACCAATTCCAGCACTGCTAGAATCGACCTCCACTCTGCACATAACTCCATTAGGAGTATTTAGGGTATATGTTCCATTTTTATCACTATTAGCAGTATAAGTTTTATTATCATCACACACTGCTTTTACTTTTACTCCAACTACTGGCGTATCATTTCCATTAAATTTGCCATCAAAGTTAAAATCTTTATATATCTTACCACTTATATTCCCATACAAAGAGT
>CAYPVY010000144.1:0-2633 GCA_964414305.1 uncultured Nitratifractor sp. | reverse complement strand
TCTATTTGTTCCATCTTTTCGTTTAAATGTGCTTCTTATACCATACTCAAAATCTCTATTTCCATGCAATTGAACATATTTAAAATTACTTTTAGACTTTTTAAAATCTAAAGGAATTTTTATATACAATCCAACATATCTATTTAACTTTTCTGGCGCAAAGAATTTCCAATATGTTGTTGGTTTAGTCTGCAAATATCTTAAACTAACAGTTACATCACCTAAATATTTATTAAAATTTATTCCAAAACCTCTATCTTGGTTCCAAAATTGCCCACCATAAATATCAACTGAAGCATTTAAGCTTTTTATAAAATAGCTATATTTTGCAATAAAAATTTTTTTGCTATCTTGCCAATCAATATGTTTAAATTTGCCATGATGCTTAAAATAGCCCATTTTTATATTAAAAAAGTGATTATTATACAACAAGCTTGTTTGATTCATTACACCTAAATACTCATATCTATATAATCCAACACTTGTTGTATTAATAATATCTTTATACTTAAAAGTATAATGTGCAAGCAGGCTATTTAATCCACCTTTATTATATGAATCTGCAAAAACTCCTCTTTTGGGATTAAAATTTTTTGAACGAGCTATCGTAAAATCATACTCACCACTAATATCAAATCCTTTTAAGATATTATAATAACCCTTTACTCCCATTAAAAGCTGATAATCAAATATTCCCACCTCAGTTGCAACAAATGTTTTTAAAATTGGCGAAACTTCTATATGTAATTTATTTTCATCTTTAAATTTTAAAAGTTTTAAATTTTTAATATCTCTATTATATTTAGCTATAAAATCGATATTATCTGTTGGATCTTTATAATAAGAGATTGCCTTTTTTAAATTAACAATTAATCTATTTTGAACAATTCCACTCTTACTTGGCTCTAAAACCAAATATTTATAATATCTATTTACAATAAAACCTTTTTTTATAATGCTATATAAAGCATCTGCATCATTTCTATAAATACTATTTTCATACCTTATAACCAAAAATTTTGAATTAGATAATAATTTAATCTTATTAAACCCATCTTCATTTAACAATTTAAAAAACTTATCAATTGCATCTCTCTTTGATAAATTGGTATTGATTCTTTTTAAAACACTCTTTTTATCAACATTATTAATATTACCTTTTTTATAATCATATAAAAACTTTGCAGATAAGCCAAAACTATAACTTTTATCATTTAGATTTTTTGCAAGCATTGCCTCTAAACTAACACCATTTAGCCAATCTTTTGGCGTTATAGCCTTTATAGCAATATGCTTCTCTTTACCATCATAATCAATTGCACCAACTATATTTTTATTAAATGCATACTCAATGCCTCCAAAAAATCCATCTAGTCTCTTTGCTCTACTATTTTTACTATATCCATACCCTAAAGTAACTCTTAAATTTTGAAGCTCTTTATCTGCTACAATGTAGTATGCAGTATATAAATTTGCAAGACCACCAATATCTTGAGCACCTATTGCAATATCTGGCAAAAATTTTGAAAAATTAGGAATTTTAAATTTAAAATTTCCAGATAGATCTCTTGCATAATGCCTTTGCTCTTTAACTCTACCAAATACCTCTAAATTAGGAAGCAAACTAACCCCAAACTGAAAATCACTAACACCATATCTCTTTTTACTCTTATCATATCCTCTTAAATGGTTATCAAAATGGTTATTAAGAGAGAATGCAAAACTATTATTATCTAAAACTTGTGCATTTGGAATATTAATTAATCCAGTATATCCCTGAAAAGATATAGTATTAGGAACTTTAGCATCTATAAAAGAGGCTACTAACAAAATTAAAGAGTATTTATATTTCATTAAAAGAGCCTTTAAGAAGAGGGCTTTACCCCTCCCCACCTGTAATTCCTTCTACTTCTTGAGAAAACTCTTCTTTTACTTTTTGCTCAACATCATTTAAATGATTAGTTGCATCTTGAATAGTTTTAGGTTCAAAATCTTTTCCTATTTTTTCTTCTGCTTTTTCAGCAATATCATCTACTTTATCATCCACATCAATATTATCTATTGAAGTTGGAGTTGGTATAACCTCTTTAATAATCTCATCTGCCTCTTTTGGCAAAGTTATACCATTATCTGGATCACCATCACTATCAAGAGTTAGTAATACCGCTGCAATTTTTGCTGCTACCTGAGGTGCGGCATCTTTTACAAATAGTGCGACTTCACCAGTTTGTGGATTTTTTCTAAACTTAGTTTTGTTTGGATCAATAGTCAAAAGCTTTAATGGACCTACACTAAAATCAACTTTTACACCAACAGGACAAGTAAATTTACCATCTTTATCAGTTTTAGATTTTATTCCATCACATACATAATCAACACCACTAACCTTTGCATCTATAAATGTAGCTGTATATTTAGGAGTAGCTTTACTACTACACCCACTAAATAATATAGCTGCACAAACACTCACTACACTAATAATTAAGCCACCCTTTTTCATAATAACTCCTAAAAAATTTAATTAATAGCATATTATCAAATTAAAACATAAAACACAAAATTTAAAATATATTGATTTTTAATGAATATATGGTATTAAAATTACTTATTGACAGATAAAAAAATCTCTTTTT
>CAYPVY010000143.1:0-2635 GCA_964414305.1 uncultured Nitratifractor sp. | reverse complement strand
AAAAAAAAGACCTTTTTATAGAATAGTTGTAACTGATAGCAGAAAAAGAAGAGATGGTGGTTGGATAGAATCAATTGGTTATTATAACCCTCTTAAAGAGACAAGAGAAGTAAAATTTGATGAAGAGAGACTTAACTATTGGTTGAGTGTTGGGGCTCAAATGAGCGATAGAGTAAAAAAAATAACTGGCAAGTAGTATCAATTATGGTTAAAGAGTTCATCTTAGAATATGTAAAGCTAATAGCTAAACATCCAGATATAATTACAATCGATTCGAAAAATATAGATGAAAATTTAACCGAACTTTTTTTATATGTTCATCCAGATGATATAGGTAAAATTATAGGAAAAGATGGGCGAATGATAAGTTCAATTAAAACTTTTATCTCTGGATGCAAACCAAAAGGTGGACCCAACTATAAGCTTAGTGTAAAAGCAATAGAAAATGCCAAAAGATAATAATTTCTTAATTGCTCAATTTGGTAAGAGTGTTGGTCTAAAAGGCGACTTAAAATTAAATCTCCATACAGATTTCCCTGAACAATTTAAAAGTGGTAGAGTTTTAAAAACTCAAAGAGGTAATCTAGAAATTGAATATTACAACCCTAAAAAAGGTATAATTAAGATTGTTGGATATAATACTCCAGAAGATGCAAAACGCTTAACAAATACTAAAATATACTCTACTCCAGAAGAGACAAGAGAGTTTTGTAAATTAAAAGAGGGGCAATATTTTTGGTTTGATTTGATCGGTTCAAAAATAGTAGAAAATGATGAAACCTTAGGTATAGTAAAAGAGATACAAAGATTGCCTCAAGGAGATTATTTTCTAATCCAAACAAACAAAGAACTACAAGATAAAAATATGCCAAAAACATTTATGTTACCTTATCTTCCAAATTTTATTAAAAAAGTAGATATAGACAATAAAACTATATACACAATAGGTGCAAAAGATATACTGGAAGCTAGTTAATGAGATTTAATTTTATTACTCTATTTCCAAATCTAATTGAAAACTATTTTAGTGATTCTATCTTAAAAAGAGCAATTGATAATGATTTAATTGAGATTCAATTTTTTAATCCAAGAGATTATACTAATAATAGATATAAAAAAGTAGATGATGCTCTAATTGCTGGTGGGGCTGGAATGCTTATGGCAATTGAGCCAATTGAAAAGAGTATTAAAGCTATTAAAGATATTGATAAAAATAGTAAAATAATCTTTCTAACACCTGTTGCAAAAAAATTTAATCAAAAAGATGCTATTAGGTTAGCTAACGAAGAGTCTATTACATTTGTTTGTGGTAGATATGAAGGCTTTGATGAGAGATTAATTGAGATTTATGCTGATGAAGTTTTTAGTATTGGAGATTATATATTAACAGGTGGTGAACTAGGAGCACTAGTTATGTGTGATGCAATCTCTAGAAATATACCAAATGTTTTAGGAAATCAAGACTCTTTAAAAGAAGAGAGCTTTGAAAACTCACTATTAGAAGCTCCAAATTTTACAAAACCAAATATTTATAAAGAAAATAGTGTAATTTCAGAATTTTTAAAGGGGAATCATAGTAAAATCGCGTCCATCAAACTAAAACTATCTTTATATAAGACAAAGTTTTTTAGACCAGATATCTATATCAAGGCAAAGGCAGACTATGAGAAATAAATATATTGAGGCATTTGAAAAATCACAAATCGAAAATAAAGAGATTCCAGATTTTAGAGCTGGTGATACTCTAAGAGTGGCTGTTAGAATTAAAGAAGGTGATAAAGAGAGAGTTCAAAACTTTGAAGGTGTATGTATAGCTGTTCGTGGTGAAGGGACTGGAAAAACATTTAATGTTAGAAAAATTGGTGCTAACAATGTAGGTGTTGAGAGAATTTTCCCACTATATTCTGATAGTATAGAATCTATCGAAGTTCTAAGAAGAGGTAAAGTTAGAAGAGCAAAACTATACTATTTAAGAAACCTAAGAGGTAAAGCTGCAAGAATTAAAGAGCTAAGAAAGAGATAATCTCACCTCTTTCTAAAAATATATACAAATTACCACATTTTCTCTATATAAATCTATAATTTAGCTATAATTAACATTATAATAATTTTAGGATAACTTTATGATAAAAAAGATACTATCAAAAATATTTAAAATTTTTCAAGTCATATTTATATTACTATATTTAATTTTAGAAGAGTTAGTTTGGGAGAGGTTTGCTCAACCAATATTTAATTATATTAAAAATCTAAGATTATTTGAAAAATTAACATTAATACTTAATAAAACAAACAGATATATAATATTAGTAATTTTTTTAGGTTCATTTGTTATTGGAGAGCTTTTTGGAATATTATCTCCTATAGTTATGGTTAAAGGTTTTTTAATATTAGGAGTTTTATTTTATATATTTAAACTTTTAATTGTTGCATTTGCTCTTTGGTTATTTAATACTCAAAGAGAAAAGCTAACTACATTTTGGATTATAAACTATGGATATGATAAAATAGTTAAATTTACCAAATGGATAAAATCAACACAAATTTTTATAACAGTTACTCAAAAATTAAAAATTATCAAAAAAGAAATAAAAAAATATTCCAAAGAGTTTTATAATAAAATAAAAGTAGCTTT
>CAYPVY010000142.1:0-2664 GCA_964414305.1 uncultured Nitratifractor sp. | reverse complement strand
ACCGCCGACACAAGGATTTTCAGTCCTTTGCTCTACCGACTGAGCTACCGTGCCTCTATTTGTATCGTTTAAGTGGGTGAAATTATAGCTAAGTAAACTTAAGTGTTACTTAAAAAAGTCTATATAATATTTTTTATTAAATTTTTAAATATTTCACCTCTTTCTTTATAAGATGAGAATTGATCTAAGCTTGATGCAGCTGGTGCTAAGATAGCTATAGAGTTATTATTATGCACACTATCAATTTCTATTACAGCTTTTTTTAAATCTGATAGATTATGGCATTGAATATTGTATATTTTTGATAATTTTTCTATTTTTGAGCTATTAGAGCCTATTGCATAGATAGTTATGTTTAATTGTTTTAAATATTCAAATAGTTCACTTAAATCTACTCCCTTATCATCTCCACCCAAGATTAGATGAATTTTTTTATCTTTATATACATCTAAAACTTGAATTGTAGCATCTATATTTGTTGCTTTTGAGTCATTTATCCAGATTCTATTTTTATTATCTATAACTTTTTCTTGTCTGTGAGCATCCACTCTAAAGCTATTTATTGATTTATAATCAAGTTCATCAAAAAGAACTTTTGTAGTAATTAGAGCAAATAAAGCATCTAATAAAAATGCACCCTTATATTCTATTTTAGATATATCAATATCAAACCTTTTTGCTAAATCTATAGCACTTTCATACTCTACTACCCAGGCATTAGTTTTGGGTAGTTTTAGGCCTTTTGGTATTAGAGCTAATTCTCCCTCTTGCATCTTTTTAAGTGGGCTTAATTTGTCATTTATATATGCTTCTTTGCTTCCGTGCCAATCTAAATGGTCAGGGGTAATTGGCAAAAGCATATATATATCTGGTTTTGCTATTTTTGTGTGATGAAGTGTAAAAGAGCTAGTCTCAAGTATCCATATTGGTGCATTAAAGTTTAAGTTTGCCAAGGGTGTTCCAATATTACCTCCACTAACTGCACCTTTGTTTTTAAGTAGGTGTGTGGTCATTTGGGTTGTAGTGGTTTTACCATTTGTTCCACTAATCCATATATTAAGAGGCTTGTTTTTTAAAGGGTAATACCCACCTAAAAAGAAGTCATATTCGCTAATTAAATTATTGGCATTTTGAACCAAATAGCTATTTGGATGCATTGATGGAGTAGCTATTTGTATATCAAAGTTTGATGTTTTAAACTCTTTTGAGGGAAATATTTTATTTTTTTCTTCATCTATTGTTAATTTTTTTGTATTGTCATCAAAAAAGTTTAGTTCTCCACCTAATAAAGAAGCTATTGCTTTTGTGGTTTTGCCATACCCAAATAGGGCTAATCTATCTTTATCAATCATATCTATCTAATTTTTAATGTAATTAATGCTAAAAGATTTGCTATCATAGCAATCATCCAGAACCTAACTATAATTTTAGTTTCATTCCAACCTTTCATCTCAAAATGGTGATGAATAGGTGCCATTAGAAATACTCTTCTACCATTGCGAAATTTATAGCTACCAACTTGTAAAATTACTGATAGTGTCTCTATAACAAAAATTATTCCAATTAATATTAATAATATCTCACTCTTAGCCAAAATTGCCATATAGCCTAAAAATGCTCCAATAGATAATGAACCAGTATCTCCCATAAATATTTCTGCTGGATAGCTATTATACCATAAAAACCCAAGTAATCCACCAGATAATGCAGCAGCTATGATAACAACTTCACCAACCCCTTGGATATTTGGTAAAAGAAGATATTTTGATAAAATAGCATGACCAATAATATATACAATAATACCTAATGTGCCAAGACCAATTACAGTAGGAACTGTTGCTAAACCATCTAAACCATCAGTTAGATTAACAGCATTACTAGTAGCTATTAATACCAAAATCCAAAAAATTATTGCAAAATATCCCATATCAAATAGTGGAGTTTTGATAAATGGAACATAAAATGTTGTAGGCATACCTGCATATATTAATATTAGTGAAACTATAAGAGATGTTAAAATTAAAAGAGCCATTTTAGCTTTTGGGCTAAGACCTTTGAGGTTATCTTTTTTTATGATTTTTCCTAAATCATCCTTCATTCCTACCAAGGCAAATCCAATAATTGTTATTAAACCACCAATAACATATAAATTTGTAAGATTTACTGTAAGTAGAGATGCTATAATAGTAGAAAAAATAAATACAGCACCTCCCATTGTAGGAGTGTCAGCTTTGCCCTCGTGGCTTTTGACCCATTTATTAATTGGTTGATTTGCTTTTTTGGCTTTTGCCCATATTATATATTTTGGTATTAGAATCAATGTTAAAAAAAATGATATAAAAAATGCAACACCTGCACGAACCGTGATATATTGAAATAAATTAATGTGAAACAACTCATAGATATAATATAACATATTAACCAACTTTCAACTTTTTTTCATATAATAAGTGGTATTTTACTAAAAAATTTTTAATACTAGTTTCAATTATGACAAAAGGGAATATTAATGCCAAAAAAGAGTATTTTAATAATTACAGATGGTATAGGATATAAACCAAACTCCAAAGCAAATGCCTTTGAGGCTGCAAAGACTCCTACATATGATAAACTTTTTAAAGAATATCCACATACTTTAACTTCAACTTATGGCTTAAGTGTAGG
>CAYPVY010000141.1:0-2678 GCA_964414305.1 uncultured Nitratifractor sp. | reverse complement strand
CATTTATAAGATATGGGAGGCTTTTTTAAATTAAAATTAGCTTAAATTGTGGGGTGTTTTTGGGAATCTGCAAGTGGCTCATTGGGCTATAGTTATAATTACTTTAATTAATAGAAAAAGATATAAAGTTAGCATGAATGAGGGAGTAAATATGAACGAAATTATAATTGAAAATAGAAGGATTGGTGAAAAATATCCACCTTTAGTTATTGTTGAAATAGGTATCAATCATGGAGGTTCCCTTGAAGTGGCTTTTGAAATGGTAGATGCAGCTTGGAAAGCAGGTGCTGAGATGATTAAACATCAAACTCATGTGGTTGAAGATGAGATGAGTAAAGAAGCTAAAAATGTTATACCTGGAAATGCAAATACCTCTATATATGAGATTATGGAACAATGTGCATTGAATGAAGAAGATGAGGTTAAACTTAAAGAATATGTTGAATCTAAAGGAATGATATTTATTAGCACTCCATTTTCTAGAGCAGCTGCAGATAGATTAGAAAAAATGGGTGTCTCTGCTTATAAAATAGGTTCTGGAGAGTGCAATAATTATCCTTTAATTGAGCATATTGCTAAATTTGGAAAACCAATGATTGTAAGCACGGGAATGAATGATATATCATCTGTAAGAAAAACCGTTCAAATTTTAGAAAAATACAATGTACCATATGCACTATTGCATACTACAAACTTATATCCTACTCCTGTGCATTTAGTTAGACTTGGGGCAATGGTTGAATTGCAAAAGGAGTTTCCTAATGCTGTTATTGGCTTATCTGATCATACTACATCAAATAGAGCTTGTTTTGCAGCAACTGCATTAGGAGCTAGTATATTAGAAAGGCATTTTACAGACAGGATGGATCGAAGTGGTCCAGATATTATTAATTCAATGGATCCAATAGCTTTAAAAGAGCTTATAATTGGTTGTGAAGAGATTGCATTAATGAGAGGGGGGAAAAAAGAAGCTGCAAAAGAGGAACAAGTAACCATTGATTTTGCTTTTGCTACAGTTGTTGCAACGAAAGCTATCAAGAAAGGAGAAGTGTTTACAGAAGAAAATTTATGGGTAAAAAGACCAGGAACAGGTGATATTTTGGCAGAGCATTATTCAAATATACTTGGGAAGAAAGCTAAAAATGATATTTCTTTTGATACTCATCTAAAATGGGAAGATATAGATGAATAAAAAAATTCTATTCTTAAGTGGAACAAGAGCTGATTTTGGAAAGCTTAAATCTTTAATTAAAATTGTTGATGAAACAGAAGGTTTTGATTATAATATATTTGCAACAGGAATGCATCTTTTGTCACTATATGGTAGTACATATACAGAAATAGAAAAAAGTGGGTTTAAAAATATCCATAAGTTTATAAATCAATATATAGGTGAACCTATGGAGATGATTTTAGCTAATACAATCCAAGGATTATCTAGATATGTTCATGAGAAGCGTCCAGATATGATAGTTATTCATGGGGATAGAGTAGAAGCTTTGGCAGGAGCAATAGTTGGTAGCTTAAATAATATTTTAGTAGCACATGTTGAAGGTGGTGAGAGATCTGGCACTATTGATGAGCTTATTAGACACTCTGTTACGAAACTATCTCATATTCATTTAGTTGCAAATCAAGAAGCCAAGCAAAGAATTATTCAAATGGGAGAGAATGAAAAGAGTGTTTTTATTATAGGCTCTCCTGATATAGATATAATGAAATCCAATACTCTTCCTTCTATAGATAAAGTAAAATCGTATTATGATATTGGTTTTAAAAAGTATCATATTGTTTTATTTCATCCAGTAACTACTGAAAAAGACAAATTTAAAATTTATGCAAAAGAGTTTGTCGATGCCCTCATTGAGTCAAAAGAGAATTTTGTTGTAATATACCCCAATAATGATGAGGGTGCAAAATATATTTTAGATGAATACAAAAGATTAGAGAACAATAGTAAATTCAGAATATTTCCTTCTATTAGATTTGAATATTTTTTAGTTTTAATAAAAAATGCACTCTCAATTATTGGAAATTCGAGTGCGGGTATAAGAGAAGCTCCTATTTATGGAATTCCAACTATTAATGTTGGCACTAGGCAAAATGCAAGATTTAAAAGTAAAACAATAATAAATGTAGATTATGATAAACAAGCTATAAAAAATGCAATAAAAAATATAACAAATACAGAAAGAGTTTGTTGCTCTTATTTTGGAGAAGGAAAAAGTAATGTACTTTTTAAAAAACTTCTTTTAAATCAAGATATATGGAATACTTCTTTGCAAAAGATTTTTATTGATAGGATAGAGAATAAAGGTAAGTAGTGATGGATAGAAAAATAGTAGCTATAATTCCAGCACGAGGGGGAAGCAAAGGACTACCTAGAAAAAATGTTTTAGACTTAAAAGGAAAGCCATTAATTGCTTGGACTATAGATGCAGCAATTGAATCAAAGATTTTTGATGCGGTAATAGTATCAACAGATGATAAAGAGATTAAAGAAATCTCTTTAAAATATGGAGCTAAGGTTATAGATAGACCTAAAGCATTGGCAACAGATATAGCAAGTAGCTTAGATGTTATAGAGCATGTCTTAAAAAATATTGAAAGAAATTTCACACATTTTATGCTTTTACAGCCCACTTCACCTTTAAGAGATGAACAACATATAAAAGAGT
>CAYPVY010000140.1:0-2704 GCA_964414305.1 uncultured Nitratifractor sp. | reverse complement strand
TAAGTAATAAAATAAATTTCAAATAATAAGAATATGCGAATTTATTTGAGTCTATTTGGGTTAAAAAGTTAATTTGGGCTATTGCCTCGAATAAATTCGAGGGTTCAATATGAAGAGTAATCAACTTTACTTTAAAAGCTTTGGTTTATTATCACTGTAAAATATTAATAATTTAGGTGAGAAAGTTAAGTTACTATTTTAAAAAACTATACACATACTCGATTATAAATTAATATTTTAAAATATTAATTTTAACTGCTATAAAATGGATAATTTTTTTCAATAATTATTTAAAGTTGATTGACATAGACTAAACTTTTTTGATATAATACTGCTAATAAAAAAATGAATAATTATTTAAAAAAAAGGAGTGGGTCAATGTCAAAAAGTTTATATGAGACCTTAGGAGTAAGCGAAAATGCTTCATCAGACGAAATTAAAAAAGCTTACAGAAAATTAGCAAGAAAGTATCACCCTGATATTAATAAAACACCTGAAGCACAAGAGAAATTTAAAGAGATTAATGCAGCTTATGAAGTATTAAGTGATAAAGAGAAGAAAGAGAAGTATGATCAATTTGGAGACCAAATGTTTGGTGGTCAAAATTTCCATGATTTTGCAAATTCTCAAGGTGGAGAAGTAGATTTAGATGAAATTCTAAGAGCAATGTTTGGTGGTGGATTTTCTGGAGCTAGTAGTTCAGGTTTTGGAAGAGGTGGTTTTAGCTCATCTGGTTTTGGAGGTCAAAGATACTCTGCGCCAGATTTAGATTTAAAAACATCTATTACAGTTCCATTTATTACATCTGTTCTTGGTGGAAAACATCACATTACACTCAACAATGGTGAGAGTTTTGATATTAAAATACCAGCAGGTATCAAGCCAGGTAAAACTCTTAGAGTTAGAGGTAAAGGTGAAAGTTATAATGGGCAAAGAGGAGATCTTTTAATTGTTGTAAATGTTGCGCCATCAACTGAATATGAGAGAAGAGGGGATGATCTTTATAAAACGATTAAAGTTCCTCTTAAAACTGCTCTATTTGGTGGAAAAATAGAAGTGGAAACACCAGAGAAAAAAGTAACTCTAAAAGTTCCTAAAAATACCAAAAATGGACAAAAATTTCGTTTAAAAGATAGAGGGTTTTTAAAGAGTGACGGAAGTAAGGGAGATATGTATTTAGTTGCCGATATAGAGTTACCTGATGTTGATAAATTAGACTCTGAGTTAAGAAGTTGCCTAGAAAAATTACCAGAGTAAAGGAGGTGGTATATGCACAGTTATGATGAACCAGTATATCTAATTAGTGTTGTTGCTACAATGCTAAATATTCATCCCCAAACATTAAGACAGTATGAAAGAGATGGCTTAATAAAACCTTCACGAACAGAAGGTAGAATGCGTCTTTATTCTCAAAGAGATATAGATAGGATGAAAATGATCTTAAGATTAACTAGAGATTTAGGTGTAAATTTAGCCGGAATTGATGTAATATTAAGATTAAAAGAGCAAATGGAGGAGATGGAGAGAGAGATATCTGCTTTAAAAGATATATTAAAAGATGTAAATTTCCATGGTGTAGTTCCAAAGAGTAAATCTGTTATTAAAAAGAGTCGTTATGATATTATTATCTTTGAAGATAAATAAAGAGTAGATTATGAAATATAATATAGTTAAAAAAGTATCATTAAAAATATATTGTGATAATACTGATATACACAGCAACAAGCCTCTTTGGGAATATATATTAAATAAAGCAAAAGATTTAAAACTTAAAGGTGCTACCGTATATAAAGCAGTAGCAGGAATTGGATCTACCAATACAATACATAGGTTTGATTTGCTCTCTTTATCTAATAGTATGCCTTTGGTAATAGAGATAATCGATGATAAAGATAAAATTGACTTTTTTTTAGACTCGATATATATTGATATTAAAGATACCTATATAACAATTAGCAATATAGAAGTTTTAGAGTAGGGCAGTGCAAATGAATTTATTATTAATTTTATCTATAGCAACAGGTGGCTCAATTGGTGCAATTTTTAGATTTTTAATCTCATATTATATGCATAGGCTTCTTGGAAATAACTTTGCATATGGAACATTAACTGTAAATATTTTAGGAAGCTTTATAATAGGTTTTTTATATCTATATTTTGAACAAACTATATCCCCAAATCTAAAAGCAATGCTAGTTACTGGAATGCTTGGAGCATTAACTACATTTTCTACATTCTCACTAGAAACAATATTGATACTTCAAGAGGGTTTATATACAAAAGCTTTTATTAATATATCTTTAAATATTATATTATCTTTAAGCGCTACAATTTTTGGAATGATGCTATTTAAAAAGATTTACGGAATTTAACCAAAATTATTAAAAGTATTGTCAAAATTAGTGATAGTGCTTGTATTTTGAGCACAATCCAAAAGTTGGGCGATGATTTTTTGTAAATACCTATGGCACAATGACTATTGCTATTTTAATGATTTCTATTGCATAATTTGGATTGACAAATGAAGCTCCTTGATCTTAAAAATGGGAAAATTATATACCCAAATGGATTATAAAAATGATAAATAGTTTTATTATTGGACAATCAAATTTATTTGAGTAAAAGAAATGTATAACTCTACTTGACTTTCGCACCTTAATTTTAACTTACATTTTAAAGAAAAGAGTGCCTATGTAATAAACTA
>CAYPVY010000139.1:0-2705 GCA_964414305.1 uncultured Nitratifractor sp. | reverse complement strand
AGAAGGAATAGCAAGACTTATTTTCGATAACTGGGGTGCAAAAGAGTTAAAAGAAGAGGATGTTAGTGAAGTTCAAGCTGGAGATTTTAATGATACAAGAAGTCGTCATACTCTCTATATGATTGATAATGCTACATTATATAATGTTGATTTTAATGAAAAGAAAATTTATAAAAGTCGGGATTTAGACTTAGAAACTGCATTAGCAGAAAAAAAGGATTTATCAGATGAGAGTGTTAAATCGTTAGAGAAACTAGGTGCTAAAAAGGTTGGTGTAGAGAAAATAGCTGGATATGAGTGTGATGTGTGGGAGTATAATGATCAACAAATTTGCCTATATCAAGGAATTCCATTAAAAATTGTAATAAAAAATGCTGGTTTTATTAGCACAAAAGTAGCAGTAAAAGCACTTTTTAATGAAGATATACCACCAAAAGAGTTTAAACTACCAGAATTTAGTATTGAAGAAGACAAAGCATATAGCAGTGACAAAGCTGCTATTGTTAGAACAACAGACTATATTGCATCAATATTAGATTTAAAAAAGCAAATGAAACAAAAAGGAATCGATTTAGAGGATAAAAATACATCAATTACTCCTAATTTGGAAAAAGATATAATCAATGCACTTGGAAAAAGGTATTTAGAAAAGCAAAAAAAATATTTACCATCTTTAATAGAGGAAATGAAAAAAGCAAAAGAGTGTATTGCTAAAGCAACTGCAACAAAAGAAGCACAAAACTGTATGAAAAAAGTTAATGATATTAATGATAAATTAGGAGATAAAAGCCCTAAATTTGATTTTGAAAATTTAAATGAACCAAAAAAACAAAAAGCTATTAAAGCTTTGGATATAGAGATTAAAAATACTGAAGTTACAGCAAATTGTGTTAAAAAATTCGACAAAACAACAGATGTAATAATATGCACTGAAGGTAAATTAATGCCTAATGAGTCATCAAATAGCAGTGGATTGATACCTACTATACCAAACGAACAAAATGAGAGCAACTAAAAGCTCTCTATTAAATCAACCAAGAATTTGTAATAGATTTTGCTAAAATCATAGCTTTCTACATAAAATTTTAATTATCTGGGATTATAAGTTATTGAAGAGGAAAATTTTTTTTGGAGTATTTTAACTCTTTTAAATATATCTTTTGATATTTTACTCTCAATGTTTTGTTTACATCTTCAAAAATAAACTTTGCTGGTAATCTATTTTTATTATTTATGATTATTCCAACTACTTCTATATATGTTTTATTAAACTCTTCAATATCAGTAAGTTCAAATCTACTTTTTCTTGTTATATTTAAATCATACATAAAATTTTTAATATCTTCTATTGAAATTAAATTAGATAGAGTTGTAGATAGTTTATTTTGCATTGCAAAATAGTCTTCTCTTCTTATATCTGTTAAAATGCTATTTATCTTTTTAATATAAAAATCTTTTTTTGCTTTTGATTTATTATGAAAATGAAAAAATATATAAATTATAGCTATAGTCATTAAAATAATATAGCCAGGTTTAATGCGAAATTTTTTCATACACTACTTTACCTTATTAAAATTTAGTAAGTATAACACAATTATAATATTTGGTAAAATAATTGTTGCTAAATAGAATATTAAAGATAGATTGTTACTTTTTAAAAGATAGAAAAAACCACCAACAAACAAAGCATATGCTATTAATCTTATAGGATTAAAAGCCAAAATACTATCTTTAAAACTATTTTTAAAACTTCGTTTACTCTTTTTAAGTAACTCTTTCTCTTTTTTTATTATCTCTTTTATATTTAAATTTTCATTATCTACTTCATCATATAGTGAAAAGGGATCATCAATTTTATCAATAAAATCTCTCTCATCAAACTCATCAACTATATAATTATCCAATCTCTTTTTAACTACTCTTTGATAACTCTTAAATGAACTTAAAAGTATAATAGAAGTTGTAATATATGCAATTATATATGAATATAGTGCTGCTTTTGAACTATTTAAATATATTACTCCACTGCCAATAAGAAGAATAGATGACAAAAGCATTACTAATCTAAAAAATAACACTAATAATCATCCTCATCATCACTTGCATCATATCTTCTTTTTGAGTATTTTGGATCTTTTGCCAACTCATCTAACTCTTTTTTTTGTTTTTTATATACTTTATATATATTTAAGATTGCTCCTCCTATACCCCAAAATACACCAAGCCAAAAGAGCCATCTATACCCAAATAGCCTCTCCATCCCAATACCTATTAATACACCAAGTATAATAGCTACAACTATTGATATACCAAGACTCAAACCATCTGCAGCCACTACAACTTTTTTAAATTTTGGCTCTTTTGAACTACTACCCAATTTATTATCCTCTAATCTCTCTCATAACTTCATATGCTGCTATAATTGTCTCTTCTATCATATCATCTGTAATTGCTGTGCTTATAAAGCCTGTCTCATAAGCACTACAAGCTAAATATATACCCCTTTTTAACATTCCTTGATGAAAAGTTGCAAAAGTATCTGTATCACTATTTTGTCCATCTTCAAAATTTTTCACTGCACTTTCACTAAAAAAGAATCCAAACATAGAACCTCTAACATCTGTTACAAATGGAATCTCTTCTGCATCAGCAGCTGCCTGAAATCCATCCATTAATCTTTTTGCCTTTTGACTTAAATCTACATA
>CAYPVY010000138.1:0-2715 GCA_964414305.1 uncultured Nitratifractor sp. | reverse complement strand
TGCTCATTTGCCGATTGTTCCCAAGTAAACTTTTTGGCTCTTTGCAAACCTTTTTCTATCATTTGTTGTTGTAATGTTTCATTATTTAATACCATCTCTATTTTTTCTTTGATGTCATTTATATCATAAGGATTACAATAAACCACTGCATCGCCACCAACTTCTGGAAGAGAAGAAACATTAGAAGTAACAACTGGTGTTCCACAAGCCATTGCTTCTAATGGTGGCAGCCCAAACCCTTCATAAAAGGATGGATATACGAAAAGTGATGCAAGATTGTAAGCTTTTACTAAATCTTCTTCACTTAAATATCCAAGATATTGAATATAATTTTTATTCTTATTAATAATTTTTATTATATCTTTGTTATTCCACCCTTTAAATCCAACTAAAACAAGTTTATACTCTTTTTTTAAATCTATACTTAGTAAATCATAAGATTTTAGTAAGCCTAATAAATTTTTTCTTGGTTCAATGCTTCCAACAGATAATATAAATTTTTTAGGTAATCTCATATTTATGTTTGATTTTTTTAAAACTTTAAATTGATTATGATTAATTCCATGATATATAACTTTTACTCTATTTGCATCAATTTTTAATCTATCAATAATTTCTTGTTTTGTAAAATTAGAACCTGTAATGATTATATCACTTCTTTTTATCCTTTTAAAAAAGTGTTGTTCAAAGTATTTTACTCTCTCTTTTGGATGATACTCTTTATATAATATAAATGAAAAATCATGAACTGATATTACCACTTTTTTAGCTTTTATATATTTAAATGGTATAAAATTTGGCTCCCAATAGATATCATATTTTGGTAAAAATAGAGTTTTTATATCTATTATCCATCTTGCTACTCTTTTTATGAGCCAATTTGAAGTAACAATGGATTTAATAGATTTTGTTGCAACTTTTTGAGTAGGTTCAAGTAAGTTTTTAGATAGATAACCATAATAGAAGTTAGCACTAAAATCTCTACTGTTTTTTATCTCTTTAGAAATCTCATAAGTGTATCTTCCTATCCCTGTTATAGATGATAATAATGATAATGTGTTAATTATAATTTTATGCTTCATACATCTCTTTTAGAGTATCTGCAAATTTTTTTTGTTTTATCTCTCCAACCATATTAAAAAGTTTTTTGTTTGAACCTGTCAATTTTTTAATATCATCTTTTCTAATAAAAGCTGGATTTACTTCTATGTTAATTTTATAATTAGCAATTTTTTCCATCAAAGATATTACATCTAAGAGTTTAATTGCTCTATTACTTGCAATATTTACAATTTCAGATTTATAATTAGATTCTAAAAGTCTTTTATAAGCTTCACAAACAAAAGATATATCATTAAACTCTCTGCTAACATTAAGATTTCCAAGCTCAATAGACTCTCTTTTCTCTTTAAAGTGTTTTACAATTTTTGGGATTAAAAAATGTTCGTCTTGCCCAATACCTGTATAGTTAAAGGGTCTTGTAATAATAATATTTAATTTATCAAAATAATTTTGAGATAGAGTTTCCATTGCATATTTACTAGCACCATAATGATTTGCAGGTTTAGGGCATAGGCTCTCATCGAGCATCTCTATACCTTGATTACCATAAACAGTGGCACTACTTGCTAAAATAGTTTTTAATGGATCTATTTTAGTCTCTATTAAAGCATCTAAAATATTTAATGTCCCTATTGTATTTACTCTATAAAAATCATCTACCTTACCGTGTGCAGCAAAAGATATTGCTGATAAATTTATCAAAAAATCTGGTTTAACACTTTTAAATAGCTCTATCAAATTATCTTTTTTTGTTATATCACACTTAAAGAGATTATTATTCCCATTTAAAGAGCTTCCATAAACATTATATCCACTATCTTTTAAATAAGAGGTAAGATGTTTCCCCGTAAAACTATCTGCTCCAATTATTAAAATACTTTTCATAATTTAAAATGAGAATCCTATTTTATTTCTTCTAATATCAGCTTCTACCATCATAGCACAAAGCTCTTCAAGAGTAGTTTTTGGCTCCCATCCAAGCTCATCTTTTGCTTTTTGTGGATTGCCTATAAGTAGATCTACTTCAGCAGGACGGAAAAATTTAGGATTAACTTTTACTAAAGTCTTACCACTATTTTTATCAATAGCTATCTCATCAACCCCACTACCAATAAATTCAAGTTCTATATCAATAGCTCTAAATGCCATTGCTACAAAATCTCTAACTGTTTCAGTTCTATTTGTTGCCAATACATAAGTATCTGCTCTATTAGCTTGAAGCATCAGATACATTCCTTCTACATAATCTTTAGCATATCCCCAATCTCTTTTTGCATCAAGATTTCCAAGCTCTAAAGTATCTAATTTACCAAGTTTTATCTTTGCTACTGCATCTGTAATTTTTCTTGTTACAAACTCTAAACCTCTAAGTGGACTCTCATGATTAAATAAAATACCACTAGTAGCAAACATATCATAAGACTCTCTATAATTTACAACCATCCAATGAGCATAAAGCTTTGCTACACCATAAGGACTTCTTGGATAAAAAGGTGTCTTTTCAGTTTGTGGAACTTCTTGAACTAAACCAAACATTTCAGAAGTAGAAGCTTGATAAAATTTTATTTTAGGATTAACTATTCTAATAGCTTCTAACAAATGAACAGCACCAAGCCCTGTAATATGTGCCGTTGCCAAAGGTTGCTCAAAAGA
>CAYPVY010000137.1:0-2781 GCA_964414305.1 uncultured Nitratifractor sp. | reverse complement strand
TTACATAAAATAAAATAATATATAGCCTACTCTAAACTAAATATTAATTATGTTAAAATACAAAGCAAAAAAGGGGAGGCAAAGTTGAAGATAGCAATAGTCAAATTAAATACTTTAGGCGATATTATACATACTATGCCTGTTTTACAATTTATTAAAAAAAAGATTGACAAAATAGATATAGATTGGATAGTTGACAAGTCGCTATCTTCGATACTTAGCCATAACCCCCACATTGACAATATAATAAAAGTAGATTTACAAAAAATTACAAAAAATAAATTCTCCCTTTTTAGTGAAATTAAAAAAATAAAAGATAATTACGATACAAATTATGATTTAATAATCGATACTCAAGGCAATTTAATATCTGCAACAATATCAAAAATGCTTGGTAAAAATAGTATCGGTTTTAGTGCTTCATCTATAAAAAATAAGTTTGCTCCTTTATTTTATAAAGAAAAAATAGATGTAGATTTTGAAAAGAGTTTTGTTGATAGAAATTGTGAATTGGTATCTAAAGCTCTTGATATTCAAATTACTCAAGAAGAGATTTTAAATAAAGAGCCATTTTTGTTTTACAAAAAAAGGCTTAGATTAAATACTTGCTTTAATATATTTAGAAAAAATATAGTATTTGTAATAGGCTCAACTTGGGCTAGTAGAAATTATCCAAAAGAGAATTTTGCTAAATTAGCAGATATGCTAAAAGAGAATGTAATGATTATATGGGGAAATGAAAAGGAGAGGGAGAGAGCAGAATGGATAGAGAAAAATACATTATATGCAAAGAGTTTGCCAAAACTTAGTCTAAATGCACTAAAAGAGGTAATTGATGGAGCTGATTTAGTAATTGGTAATGATACTGGACCAACTCATATGGCTTGGGCATTAAATAGAAAAAGTATAACTATTTTTGGTCCAACATCAGAAAATAGAGTATATCAAACTCCTATAAATAGAGTTATTAAATCAAAAAGTGCTGTAAATATGCACAAAATCAATAAAAAAGATTTTTCAATCAAAGAGATTGACCCAAAAGATATTTACAACATAGCACAAGAGCTTCTTTATTAAAGGTTTTTTTTGAATAGATATAGTGGTTTAAAATTTTTAATTCCATACTTTAAAAGATACAAAAAAAGTATAATATTTGCTATCATATCAATGATAGGTGTTGCTATAACATCGGCTCTAACTGCATATATTATGAAACCTCTTCTTAATAATCTTTTTATCCAAAAAGATAAAGAAATGCTCTATTTAATGCCTCTAATAATAATAGCTATTTTTACCCTAAGAGGGGTATTTAGATTTTTTAGTTCTTATATAAGTGAAAAGATTGGAATAGATATAACCCAAGATATTAGAGAAAAGTTATATAAAAAGATTTTAAACTCAAAAATGGATTCAATAGAAGATAAAACTCTTGGAGATATTAACACTAGAGTTATTGAGACTGTTTTAAATTTGCATAATATTATTGCTAAAACAATACCTACATACTTAATTAGCATATTAACTATTATATCTTTAATTGCGGTTATTTTATATTTAAATTGGAGATTATCTCTATTTGCAATAGCATTTGCATTGATTATTATTTTTCCTATAAAACTATTGGGTAAAAGAATAAAAAGATATATACACAATAGTGAAAACCATATAACAGAACTAAATGAGAGAATAAATGAAACATTTAATCACTTAGATATTGTTAAAGTTTATAATCAAACAAAAAATGAAGAGAATAGATTTAAAAACTATTTACAAGAGTATAAAAAAGCTCTTTTAAAAGTTGTAAAATATCAAGAGCTAACTTCTCCGTTAATGGAGTTTTTTGTATCTATTTCTGTTGCTTTTGTTGTATTTTTTGGTGGATATGAAGTAGTAAATAACAAAATGAGTGTAGGAGATTTTTTTGCATTTTTAACCGCACTTATGATGCTTTATGCTCCAATCAAAGTAGTTACAAGAAACTCTTTAGTTTTAAATATGCTAGATAGCTATATACAAAGAGTTGAACTCATATTAAATTTAAAACAAGAAGATGAAAATAAAAAAATCATAAAAGAGCCTATTAAAGATATAAGCTTTAAAGAGAGCTCTTTAAAAATAAAAGATATTACTATCTTAAAAAATTTAAGCTTTGATATTAAAAAGGGGGATATTGTAGCAATTGTTGGAAAAACAGGAGCTGGTAAAAGCTCTATACTATCTTTACTCTTTGGCTTTAGAATGCCAACAAGTGGAGATATATTAATAGATGGTATTTCTATTAGAGATATAAATTTAAACTCTTTAAGAGAGCAAATATCATATGTAAACCAAGCTAGTGGAATATTTAATATGAGTATAAAAGAGAATATTATATATGGTTTAGAATATGATGAGCAAAGATATAAAAATGCAATTGAGTTATCTCATTGTGAATTTATTGATAAGTTAAAGGATGGTAGTGATTTTATTGTTGGGGAGAATGGAAAGAGATTATCTGGAGGTCAAAGACAAAGAGTTGCCTTGGCTAGAGCTATATATAAAGATGCTCCAATTTTTGTATTAGATGAAGCAACTTCAGCACTAGATGCAAATACAGAGCAACTCATTCAAGATAGTATATCAAAAATTATATCTAATAAAACAGCTATTATAATTGCCCATAGATTGCAAACTATACAACAAGCAAATAGAGTAATTGTATTGGATAAAGGTGAAATTGTTGCTAATGGAAGCTATGAAGAGGTAAGCAAAAGTGAAGCTTTTAAGAAAAACTTTGCTATT
>CAYPVY010000136.1:0-2791 GCA_964414305.1 uncultured Nitratifractor sp. | reverse complement strand
TAAAGATATTGATAAGAGTTTATCTACAATTGTGTTAGTGCATAGAGCAGGGTGGGTTAGGCTCTTTAGAAGACGACAATTTAATCTTGCTATAACAGGACATAACCATGGAGGGCAAATAGCGCCACTGGGGTTTTTGATTACAAAATTTAGATGTAAAACTAGTTTTTTAAAAGGATTATATAAATTAAATAGAGATAAATATGTTTATGTAAGTGGTGGGATAGGATATTCAAGGTTACCTATTAGAGTATTTGCAAAGAGTGAAATAGATCTACTTATAATAAATTAATAATTTTTTACTTAATCAAAAAGTTATACTAAAATCTCTCTTACACCTTTACTATTTGGAGGGCTTAAAATACCAGCTTGTTCTAACTGCTCTATAATATTTGCAGAACGGTTATATCCTATTTGTAGTTTTCTTTGGAGATATGAGATAGATGTTTTTCTATCAGTTAAAACTATTCTTTTAGCCTCTTCAAATAGAGGATCTAAATCTAAATTACTAATATTTTCTCCTGTTGCGCCATCTGCACTATTAATTAGATAACTTTCATCATAATTTGGTTCTTTTTGAGCTTTTATAAACTCTACAACTTTTTCAATCTCCTCTTCTGTGCTCCAAGGAGCATGGATTCTAACTAATCCAGTTGCACCAGGAGGTGTAAATAGTGCATCTCCTCTGCCAAGCAGAGATTCAGCACCCATTGTATCTAAAATAACTTTTGAGTCTATCTTTTGACCAACTCTATAACTTAATCTTGCTGGAAGATTTGCTTTAATTAATCCTGTTACAACATCTACACTTGGTCTTTGAGTTGCCACAATAATATGAATTCCTGCCGCTCTTGCCATTTGAGCAAGCCTTGCAATAGAGTATTCTACCTCTTTTCCTGCTGTCATCATTAAATCAGCAAGCTCATCTATAACTACAACAATAAATGGCATCTCTTCTAAATGCTCTTTTTTTGCTTTTAAGTTATAGTTATCAATGTTTTTAACTTTATGGCTTGCCATTAATTTATAGCGTCTCTCCATCTCTTTAACTAAATTTGCTAATGCCGCAATAGCTTTTTTAGGCTCGATAATTACAGGTGTTAAAAGATGAGGAATATCATTATAAATAGAGAATTCAAGCATTTTTGGATCAATTAAAATTAACTTTAATTTATCTGGGTCATTTCTATATAATAAAGATAGAATCATTCCATTAATACCAACAGATTTACCACTACCAGTTGTTCCTGCAATTAATAGGTGTGGAAGCTTTTTTAAATCTGTAACAAAAGGTCTTCCAACAATATCTTTTCCAAGGGCTACAGTTAGAGGAGATTTAGAGTTTTGGAATAATTTATCCTCTAATATCTCTCTTAAATATATAGTTTGAAATTCATCATTAGGCACCTCAATTCCTACTACATCTCTTCCTGGAATGGGTGCTTGGATTCTAATACTTTTAGCACTTAAAGCCATTGCTAAATCATCTTGAAGAGATAATATTTTAGATACCTTCACTTGAGGGGCTGGTTTAAACTCAAATGTAGTAACAAGAGGCCCGGTATATGTTCTAATTACATCACCATCAATCTTAAATAGTTTTAATTTTTGTAATAATTCTCTAATTTTTCTATCAATTTCAGCTTCATTTATCTTTTTAACTTTTTTAGGCGCCTCTTGTAAAAATTCTAATGGTGGAAGTTTAAAATCTTTTGGTTTTTCAACCTTTCCAAGCTCTATTGTCTCTAAAATTTTTGCATTCTCTTCTAACTCATCAACAAGAGTTGAATTTTTATTTTCCTCAATTTGCTCTTTTTGTGGTTGTACTTTTATCTTTTTCTCTTCTATTTTACCTTCTTTTGATTGTTTACTTTGAGTATTAGTTTTATTTATTGGTTCAGTTTTTTGTATTGTCTTAGAAGTTTTTTTAGAAGAAGTTTTAGTTTTTTGTGATTTTTTAGGTTTTATAACAATATCTTGTAAATCATTTACCTCTTTTTTATTCAAATTAAATATAGATTTAAACAAATTTGATACTTTTCTGATACTTTTTGTAACACTATCTTTAAAATTATTTAAAATATTTATATATACTCTTTTATCAAATAGATCTATTAATTTTGAAGGATTTAAAATAGTTACTCCAAGACCAAAAGTTAATAAAAATAGAAAAAATACTCCAGCATTTCCTATCAATGGAGCTAAAGATTTATATAGAATTCTACTAAAATCTCCAACATCAAAAAGTAGTGATTGTAAAATTAATAGACCTAAAAATATCAATCCCCATCCAACATATATATCTGTATGTTTTTTAAAGTCTCTACTTTTATAAATTTCAATTAAAGGCATAAGTAAAAAAATAAAATCTATATAAGCTACATATCCAAAAAATTTTATATTATACTCTCCCAAAGCACTACCAAATGCTCCTACAATTTGTGAGTTGTGAAAAAGTGTTGCAATAAATATATATATAGTTATTGTAAATAAAGAAGCAATAATCGGTAACACCTATTCTCCTATAAAAAATGTGTTATATTATAACATATCAAATATAACTTTTAAATAATTTGTAAAAATATATACACATATAAAAAAATATGATATAATGATATAAAAATAGATTACTTTGCAAAAAATGGCAAAAAAATAGATGTCATTTTGACATAAAAAAAAGAAAATAATCAATAATTGGTTATATTTCTAATATAAAAATTAATCAGGAGAAATTTTATGAAAAAATCAATGTTAGTTGCACAAGTTGCTGAAAAGACTGGGCTTCCAAAAA
>CAYPVY010000135.1:0-2807 GCA_964414305.1 uncultured Nitratifractor sp. | reverse complement strand
AGGTTTGGGTTTGAATTATCAGTTTCAAGAGATTAAATTAGTAGATGGCAAAATAGTTAAACAAGAGCCTAAGAAGTTAGTGCCAAATGAAAAAAAAGTAGCAATTATTGCACATGTCTTCTATATAGATATTTATGAAGATATTGTTGAGTATTTAAAACAGTTAGATATAGATTTTGATTTTTTTGTAACTATTCCACAAGAGATGAGCCAAGAAGATATAGCAAAGCTTTTTGCTTTATATCCAGAGGTGAAAGTATTTGCAGTTGAGAATCGTGGAAGAGATGTTTTGCCATTTTTGCTTACATTAAATTATATTGGTTTAGATAATTATAAATATTTGTGTAAATTACATACTAAAAAAACTGGTAATAGCCCTCTTGGAGATGTTTGGCGAAGACTACTTTATTATGATTTAATAGGCTCTAAAGAGACGGTAAATGATATAGTTGAGCTTTTTGAGAATGATAGCACTATTGGGGAAGTAACTAGTAGAAATACAGTGCTTGATTCTAAAAGATATGCATATGGAAACAATATTAAAATAAAAAAGCTTTGTCGCGATTCGGGCATTGAGTTTAGGGAAGATTACTACTTTAGTGGTGGCACAATGTTTTGGAGTAGAATGAAGCCACTAGAGCCAATACTAAAGCTATTTAGAGATAAAAAGTTAGAGTTCGAAGATGAAATGGGGCAAAAAGACCATACTATAGCACATGCAATTGAAAGATTTTTTGGAATTATAATTCAGGATATGGGCTTAAAGATAGCTCCAAGCCCAGCTGATTACTCTAAGCTTCCAAAAAAGCTTGTAGAGGATACTGCAAGTTTAATATTAGGTCAGCAGTATGCAGGACAAGATGTTTTTGATAAAATTAATGAATTAGAAGATGAATTATCAAGATGTATGCTATTTAAAAGCAAGATAAAAAGAATCCCTAAATATATATTAAAAAAAGTTTTTAAAAAAGAAAATATTTCAAAGATAGATATTAATCTATCTAAGCTAACAAGCTCTGTAAGTAAAGCTGCTTTGGCTGTAAAAGCAATTAAAATCAGCCCATCGACTTTCCAAAAATTTGCTTATCATATTAAACGAGGTGAGATAAAGTATATAGTTAGCAAAGCAAAAGAGAAGATAAAATTAAATTTAAATAATAGTAAAAAATTTACAAAAGTAGAGACAAATAACTATTTTGAGAGATTTGAAACGAGTAAATATAATTTAGGTGATTCTCAAGTAGATATAATTGTGCCAGTATATAATGGATATGAGTATTTAGAGCCAATGTTTAAGAGTTTGCTTAAAAATAGTTCCCATCCCTTTAGATTAATTGTAGTAAATGATGCTAGTAGTGATGAGAGAGTTTTGCCAAAATTAAAAGAGCTTTTAGTTGAATTTAAAGATTATACTCTAATAGAAAACCAAGAGAATTTAGGGTTTGTAAAGAGTGTAAATAAAGCCCTAAAAGAGGTTAAAAATCACTTTATAATTTTAAATACTGATACAGAGCTACCATCTTTTTGGATTGAGAGATTAATCTATCCAATATTTAAGATGGATAAAATTGCATCTACAACTCCATTTACAAACTCTGGAACAATTGCTAGTTTTCCAAACTTTTTAGAAGATAATGAGATATTTGAGGGATTAAGTGTAGAAAAGCTTGATAGTGTATTTAAAGAGGTTAAGCCAGAGCCAAATTATGCGAAGATACCAACAGGAGTTGGGTTTTGTATGGGTGTGAATTATAATTTGGTTAAAGAGATTGGATTTTTTGATGAAAAGAGCTTTGGTAAAGGGTATGCAGAAGAGAACGACTGGTGCCAAAGAGCAATTAAGAGCGGATTTTCAAATTTGCTTGTTCCAAATCTTTTTGTATATCATAAGCATGGAGGATCATTTCCATCAGAGTTAAAGCAAAAGTTAATTAAAGAAAACCACTTAAAGCTTTTAAAAAAACACCCAGATTATGATAAACAAGTTGGAGAGTATGTATCTAAAAATCCTCATAAAGTTTTAAGAGAGTTATTAACCATAGTTGCATCAAGCAAAAAAGAGCCTATGTGGATAATGTTTGACCACAATCTTGGAGGTGGAGCAAACCACTATGCAAATGAGATGATAGCTAAAAAGGTAGAGGCAAAAGAGAATACACTATTAATTAGATATGATTTTTATAGAGGTGATTATCTACTTAGCCATAAATATAAAGATTATAATTTTGATTTTGCTTTAAAGAGTCTAGAAGAGATAGATGAGCTATTAAGCAGGTTAAATATTAAAGAGATTTTTTTAAACTCTTTGGTTTCATATCCAAACCAAAAGGAGTTGTTAGAGTATATTGATAGATTATCCGATAAAAATAGATTAACTATTCCAATACACGATTTCTTTGTAATTTGTCCAAGTTATAACCTTTTAGATGAAAATGGAAAATATTGTGAAGTGCCAAATATTGATAGGTGCCAAAAGTGTATTGTAAATAATAATAATGAGTGGAGAAAATCATATACAGGAGAGTTGGTAGATATAAAAACTTGGAGAGAGCTTTGGTCTAACATTTTAGATAAAGCAAGTAATATAATATCATTTTCTAACTCTTCTAAAGAGATATTACTAAAGGCTTATCCAAAGGTTAAAGATAAGATAGAGATTATCCCTCATACAATTGAGCCTATAGCAAAAATAGATATAAGAAAAAAGAGTGCCAAAGAGCCAATAACTATTGGAATTTTGGGTTCAATACAATATGCAAAGGGTGCATCTGTTATTAAAGATTTGGTTAAAAAAATTGATGAAAAAA
>CAYPVY010000134.1:0-2874 GCA_964414305.1 uncultured Nitratifractor sp. | reverse complement strand
TTGCAAAAGTTGCATTTGATATTGCAATGAAAAGAGATAAAAGAGTTTGCTCTGTAGATAAGGCAAATGTTTTAGAAGTGAGTCAATTATGGCGTGAAGTTGTGCAAGAAGTAGCAGCTAACTACCCAGAGGTTGAATTAACTCATATGTATGTTGATAATGCCGCAATGCAACTAATAAGAGACCCAAAACAATTTGATGTAATTGTAACAGGAAATATCTTTGGCGATATATTATCTGATGCAGCAAGTATGTTAACAGGTTCTATAGGGCTTCTTCCAAGTGCTAGTGTTGGTGGAAAAGTAGGGCTTTATGAACCAATTCATGGCTCAGCTCCAGATATTGCAGGACAAGGGATAGCTAACCCAATAGCTACAATTGCAAGTGCTGCTATGATGTTAAAGTATGGATTAGGCGAAATAGAAGCTGCAAAAGCAATTGATGATGCAATCAAAAAAGCTCTTCAAGATGGTTATAGAACAGGTGATATTGGAGCATTTGATGCAAAAGAGATTGTATCTTGTAGTGAAATGGGAAGTATTATTGCAAATAATATCTCTAAGAGTTAAAATATGGTAAATAGAGCAAGGGTTCTAATAGATTGTGAAGATAAAAAGGGCTTAGTTTATAAGGTATCAAAACTATTTTATGATTTTAATCTAAATATTGATAGTAATCAAGAGTTTGTAGAACCACAAGATAAGCACTTTTTTATGAGAAGTGTTGTTAGTGGAGATTTTGAAACAAAAGATTTAGAAAAAGCCCTAAAAGAGACTTTGTGTGATGATGTAAATATTAGAGTTATAACTCCAGCAAAAAAAAGTATTATATTAATGGCTACTAAAGAGTCTCATGCACTAGGAGATATATTGATTCGCCATCAAGCAGGAGAGTTAGAAGCCAAAATTTTAGCAGTTATTGCAAATAGAGATAATTTAAAAGATTTAGTAGAACAATTTAAAATACCATTTATTTATATTAATGCTGATGGTTTAGAGAGATATGAGCATGAAAAGTTAGTTTTAAATGAGCTAGAAAAATATAGTTTTGATTATATCGTTTTGGCTAAATATATGAGAATATTAACACCAAATTTTGTATCAAAATATGAAGGTAAAATTATAAATATTCATCACTCTTTTTTACCAGCATTTATAGGTGCAAATCCATATAAACAAGCATATGAGAGAGGTGTTAAGATAATTGGTGCAACTGCACACTTTGTAACCAATGATTTAGATGAAGGTCCAATAATTGCTCAAGATGTAATTAGCGTAAATCATAGATATACTTGGCAAGATATGCAAAGAGCTGGAAGAGATGTAGAAAAGATTGTTTTATCTCGTGCACTTAAATTAGTTTTAGAAGATAGAGTATTTGTTTATAAAAATAAAACGGTGGTATTTTAATGTTTAATATTGTTTTAATAGAGCCAGATATACCAAATAATACAGGTAGTATTGGTAGAATGTGTGTAAATTTGGGTGCTACTCTCCATTTAATAAAACCTCTTGGATTTGATATAAGTGATAAAGCTGTTAGAAGAGCAGGACTTGATTATTGGCATAAATTAGATTTAAAAGTATGGGAGAGTAAAGAGGAGTTTTTTGCATCTATAGATTTAAAAAAAGCTTATTTTGCAACTACAAAAAGTGATAGAATATATTGGGATGTAAAATTTAATATTGGAGATTATATAATATTTGGTTCTGAAACAAAAGGTCTTGATGAAGATATATTAAAAGATAATTTAGATAGATGCATAACAATTCCTATGGGTAAAGGTGGTAGAAGTCTTAATTTGGCTACTAGTGTAGGAGTTGTTACATATGAAGCATTAAGACAAAATTATAACAATATCAATTTTGAAAAGATTAAAATTCCTTTTAAAGGTTGATTGTGAACTTTTTTGATTATTTATACATAATAGTAGCTATACTATTTGCATATATGACATTAATAATAGTAATTAGAAATTTTCAAAGAAAATTTGATAACGATGGTAATAGAAAAGATTTGAAAGATTAATTATTTTATAATATCTTTGCTATCAAATCCCATATCTTCTATCTTTTGTTTATATATTTTGTAAGCTTGAATTTTATTTAAACTTTTATATTGGTTTGCAATATCTTTATTTCTCTTTGCGATATCTATTTTTAATCTAGTAATCATTGTGGATGTTAAGGTTTTATATTCATTATCGCTAATTAAATAACTATTCTCTTCTAATGCTTTTAATGCTTTTTTTATATATGATAAATCATTATTATGCTCATTTGCAGATAAAAATTGATTTTTTATTAACAAAAATTTTAAAAACTCATCACTACTATCGATTGATAACCCTTCTTGTATAAAGAAATTTGCTAAAATATATTCATTATTTTCTATATGAGCAATAGCTAACATAGTCGCAGTCTCTTTTATTTTTTTACTATCTTGAGTATCTTTAATTTTTATATACTCTTCATCTGCACTATCTAAATCTCCATTTTTTATAAATTGTAAAATTTTATTATTAGATTCATTTATTGATGGATTAATATTTTGTGTATTTGTGCAAGCAATTAAAAATAAACTAATTAGAATAGTTATATATTTCAATTTAAATTCCTACTTTTTAAAAGATATTATATCATAAATTAAAAGAGATATAAAATAAATTTAGATAACATTTTATTTACATAAAAAAATAGATATTCCTATATTAAGAAACTTTAAGACATTAGAAAAAATTGAAATATATTCTTTAATAGAAAGTATAAATAGTAAAAAAATGTAAAAAAATAGTTTCATTTTGGTATTTTTATTTGCTTTTTATAGTAAAATGTGTTATAGTAACAATATAGTTCCATTATATGATGAAGCTAA
>CAYPVY010000133.1:0-2883 GCA_964414305.1 uncultured Nitratifractor sp. | reverse complement strand
GATTTAGATTTGGGTCATTATGAGAGATTTTTAAATACATCTTTAACAAAAGCAAATAATTTCACAACTGGAAAAATATATCAAAGTGTTATAGAAAAAGAGAGAAAAGGTGAATATCTAGGTAAAACTATACAAGTAATACCTCATATAACAGATGAGATAAAAAGAAGAATATATAAAGCTGGAGAAGGTAAAGATATACTTATTGTTGAGCTTGGAGGAACAGTAGGGGATATAGAAGGATTGCCATTTTTAGAGACAATTCGTCAAATAAAACATGAACTAGGAAGTAAAAATGTTATGAATATTCATGTAACTTTGCTTCCATATATAAAAGCCGCAGGAGAATTAAAAACAAAACCAACCCAACACTCTGTAGGAGAGCTTAGAAGAATTGGTATTACTCCAAATATGATTATCTTAAGAAGTGAGCAAACTATTCCAAAAGATATCAAAAAAAAGATAGCATATAGTTGTGATGTAGATATCGAATCTGTTATAGAAGCAGTTGATGCAGCTACAATCTATAGAGTTCCGCTAAATTTTTTAGCTCAAGATATTTTAACTCCTATTGAAAAACAATTGGAACTAGGAGAGTTAAAACCTGATATCTCAAATTGGAATGATTTAGTTAATAAAATACTTAATCCATCTGATAGTGTAAAAATAGCTTTTGTTGGTAAATATTTAGATTTAAAAGAGTCTTACAAATCATTAACAGAGGCTCTAATACATGCTGGTGCAAACTTAGATTTAAAAGTAGAAATTGTATGGGTAGATAGTGAAGAGCTAGAAGAAGATGGTCCATTAAAATATTTAGAGAGTGTAGATGGAATTTTAGTTGCTGGAGGATTTGGAAAAAGAGGAGTAGAAGGCAAAATAGAGGCGATTAAATATGCTAGAGAAAATTCTATTCCTTATCTTGGAATATGTCTAGGAATGCAACTAGCATTAATTGAGTTTGCAAGAAATGTAGCTGGAATTGAGGATGCAACATCTATTGAGTTTGATGAAGATGCTAAAAACCCACTTATTTATTTAATAGATAGTTTTATTGATGCAAATGGAGAGCATCAGGTTAGAACAACTACTTCTCCACTTGGTGGAACTATGAGACTTGGTGAGTATAAGTGTGAAGTTAAAGAAGGAAGCAATCTTCATAAAGCATATAATAGTAATATCATATATGAGAGACATCGCCATAGATATGAAGCAAATCCAAAATATAGAGAACTTTTAGAGAGTAAAGGATTAGAGGTTACCGGAGAGAGTAACGGTCTTATAGAAGCAATTGAAGTTAAAGAGCATCCTTGGTTTGTTGGTGTGCAGTTTCATCCAGAATTTACCTCTAGACTTCAAAAACCAAACCCTATAATTTTATCTTTTATAAAAGCTGCAAAAGAGTTAAATGGATAATATTTTAAATAAAGAGAAGATATTTAAAATTCTCTACAATCGCCACAATGGCAAATTTATCACTCTAAAAGATTTACCCTTCCCAAATAGTTTCAAAGATATGCAAAGAGCAATAAAAAGAGTAAAAGAGGCAATTGCTCTAAATGAGAAGATACTTTTGATTGGAGATTATGATGTTGATGGAGTCTGCTCTACAACAATTATTAGAGAACTATTTAGACAAATTGATTATAAAATAGATTGGATTATCCCAAATAGATTTAAAGATGGTTATGGAATTAGTAAAGATATAATACAAAGATATGATGCTAATTTAATAATTACAGTTGATAATGGTATAGCAGCAGTTGAAGCAGCCAATACTTGTATTGAAAGAGGAATAGATTTAATTATTACAGATCATCATACCATACCTCCTCTGATACCAAAAGCATATGCAATAATAAATCAAAAACAAAGTGATTGTAATTTTGAGTATAAAGAGATATGTGGAGCTCAGATAGCCTGGTATTTTGCAGTAGCCCTAAGTAGAGAGCTAAATATTGATATTGACACAAAAGAGTTAATGGCTATTGCATCTTTAGCAATAGTAGCTGATATTATGCCTCTTACTGGAATTAATAGAGCTATGCTCATTGCTGGGATGGGATATCTTAAGCGTTCAAATAAACCTTTTGTAAAAGCCTTAAGAGAAAAAAATTTTATAAAAGATGATTTTAGTAGCGAATCAATTGCATACTATATTGCACCTATGTTAAATAGTGCAGGTAGATTAAAAGATGCTTCATTGGCAAGTGATTTCTTATTTACTACTTCATTAGATGAAGCAAGAGAAATTTTAGATGAATTGATAGAGTTAAACCAAGATAGAAAAAAGATAGAAAAAGAACTAACAAAAGAGGCACTAAAACAAGTAATGCCAAGTGATAATATAGCTATAGTTTGGGGAAGTGATTGGAATGAAGGGGTTGTAGGTATTGTAGCATCAAAAGTAGCAGAGCACTATAAGATACCAGCTCTTGTTTTGAGTTGTAAGGATGGTATTTGTAAAGGAAGCGGTAGAAGTTATGGTGATTGTGATTTATATGAGTTAGTAAGTAAAGCTAGAGATTATTACTTAAAATTTGGTGGTCATAAAAGTGCTATAGGTATTAGCTTCAAACAAGAAAAACTCCCTCTCATTAAAAGTATTTTAAATATAGAAGCCTCTAAAATGTGCAATAAAAATTTTGTAGATAACTCAATTTTAGGAGTTTTGCCTTTTAGTGAGATAGATTTTGAGCTTTTAGATATTTTAGATAAATTTGAACCATACGGCGAGGCAAACCCCAAGCCAAAATTTAAAACTACTGCACAAATTTTAGAGTTGCAAGAGGTAGGAGAGAGTAAAGATCATATTAGATATAAACTAAAAGATTTTAGCAATAAAATATTTAGTGCTATAGAGTTTAGAAGCAATAAAAGTTG
>CAYPVY010000132.1:1250-2967 GCA_964414305.1 uncultured Nitratifractor sp. | reverse complement strand
GCCCCATGCGATATGCTTGTTTGAAGGCTCCTGATCTACGAAATATTTATCTTTCGGACTACGACCTGTAAAGATACCGGTATCTACAGCTGCGGTATTGTTATCTGTAAATTCACATTCACCTTTTACTCTCTCATCCTCAGCTAATTTACTATATGTAGGATTGTGGATAACACTCTTTATATTTTTAATTCCATACTTTTCAAGATTTTTTGGTTCAAATTTACTCATATTTTCCTCTTTATAATTAAATATTTACAATACTGCACTTGCTGCAATTGCTGTTCCAATTATACCAGCTATCTTTAGTCTTATTGCATACATTTGCAAAATGTTAGCATATTTTTCCTCTAATTCAACTTTACTAATTAACCTTACTATTACTGAAACTATCATTATCTTTGCAACTACTAACAAGCAGATTGCTTGGTTATTTTGAGATTTATTTGTAATTTTTCCCATTTTATATATTTATAGCTGGACTTACTGCAAATTGTAGCAAGTTTGGTTAGCATTATACCCAAAGTTTCTGGAACAAAAAACTTTTAAATTTTCATTTTTTAAAAAATTAAAAAAGATATAAAAAATGTTACGATATTAATCAGTAGTTTTTAATGTCATTAAAATAGATTAGTATTTATAGAGAGTTATAGTTTATAATACAAACACTTTATAAAATTTTTATTTAGATAATTTTATAGTAACTAATAATTGATTATTTAAAATATTGTCATTTGTATTAACATTTATAGTTTCTATTATTCCATTTACTGGGGAGACTACATCTATCTCCATCTTCATAGTATCTAAAATCATAATAGTTTCATTCTTTCTTACACTATCTCCTTTATTTTTTAATATTTTCCAAACCAAACCATCTGTATGTGAGTATATTTTGTGTATGTTTGTTTTGGTATCTTCTTTTAATGTTGTTATTGATTTAATATCATTGCTATTTTGTTTAACTTGAACACTAAATCTCTTTCCATCTACTGTTACTATATAAGATTCTATTTTATCTTTTATCTTTTCTAACTTTTTTTTATTCTGGATAGAATTTTTTTTATTTATCGAAAGTTGCCCCTCTCCTTTTAAGAGTTCAATTCCTTTTTTATTGCAAGATGCAACAATAAAAATATTCTCATCTGTTAGTTCAATATTTTCATCTATTAATATTTTATTCCAATATTTTATTGATTTTTTTTCATCAGTATCAGCAATATCCAAAGGATCTTTAGTTGTAGGCTTTAATTTTAACTCTTTGCTTGCTAATTCTACAATCTCAGGATCTGGGGCAATAGGTGTTCTACCAAAATATCCAAGAATCATTTTTCCATATCCTGGTGCTATCTTTTTCCATTGACCAAATATTACATTTATATATGCTTGTTGCCAATAGTATTGACTAATAGGTGCTATTGATGTTCCGTATCCTCCCTTTTCTATAACTTCACTCATAGCATCTACTACTTTGTTTAAATATTTTAAATTTCCACTATTTTTCATAGTTTGAATATTTTTAATTAGAGTATTTCCAGGCATAGGAGCAAATTGAATTAATGGTTCTACTTTAGTTGCATTATTGGAAATAGTATAATCATTTAATTGATTTTTTAGAAATCTTTCATACTCAATAACTTTTTTTATATCTAAATCTCCAATATTATATTTCATTCCTTTTTTAGCATGAAGTAAAGTTAGCATATCAGGTTGACTT
>CAYPVY010000132.1:0-1240 GCA_964414305.1 uncultured Nitratifractor sp. | reverse complement strand
TTATCCCTCCACTTGCAGGTGCAACTGCCAAATCTATTCCATTGACACCAGCTTCCATGGCAGCTAAATAGCAAGAGATGCTAACACCAGCACTCTCATGGGTATGTAACCTTATATGCATTTCATCACCAAGTAACTCTCTTGCCATTTTAATAGTCTCATAAATTTTTACGGGGGTAGATGTTCCGCTTGCATCTTTAAAAACAATTGAATCAAACTCAATAGGGCTATCTAAAATCTCTAAAAGTTTATTTTTATAAAATTCAACACTATGAGCACCTTTGCAACCATGAGGTAAATCCATCATTGTGATTGCAATTTCATGCTCCATACCATATTTTTTAACCATTGCTCCACTAAACTCCAAATTTCGAATATCATTTAATGCATCATAGTTTCTAACTGTAGTTGTTTCATACTTTGCAAAAAGTTTTGCAAATAGATCTATCATTTCTCTACTTGAACTCTCATGTGTAACAGTGCTAATGCCACTTGAAAGAATCTGCAAGTTAACTTCTGCTCCAACAACTTCTCTAATTTTATGCATAACTTCAAATACATTCTCTTGTAAATAGAAGTGAGATTGAAATCTATCTATTCCACCAAATTCAAAATGAGAAATTCCTATATTTTTAGCAAATTCAATAGCTGGTAAAAAGTCATCTGTTAATACTCTTCCATCAAATATTGATTGAAAACCATCTTTAAAAGTTGTATCCATTATATCAATATATTTTATTGCCATCTATCTGCCTTTTTTATATTCACTAATTGCAATTGTTATTGAAGCAACTAATCTGCTGTCAATTTCATTAAACTTTTTGATAGAGATAGAACTCTCTATTTCTCTATTATTTATATTCCGTTTTGATTTAGTATATGTAGATAAAATACCTATAAATAGTAGAGTAAATATAACAATAACTCCCAAAATAATAAAATCAAAGTTATTTAATATAAATTTACTCTCCATTTATAATTCCTTTTATTATATAATAAGCAAATATATCCAATTTATGCTTATAGAAAGGAAAAAAATGAGTAGTTTTAATATTTTTTTTATTTATAAATTATTTTCTATTTTCTTCTCTTTTTCTTTCTTTTTGCAGCTTTTTCCTCTTCTAAATACTCTCTAAATAGTCTGTCAGTTTCATCTTTGTCATATCCTATATATAGATTTGAACCAATTTTTTCTTTTTTTATTGTATATGATAATAGCTTTTTTAGTAAATTGTCTCTA
>CAYPVY010000131.1:0-2991 GCA_964414305.1 uncultured Nitratifractor sp. | reverse complement strand
GCACTTCTTAAATACTCTGGTGTTACACCAAATCTACCTGATGCAATCTGCTTTATTTTTGAATTTTTTATAGTCCCAAATCTTTGTGGGTCTTCTCCACCCTCACCTGAGTTTGACATAGCTCCAATTTTATTCATTGCCACTGCTAAGACTTCATGAGCCTCTTGAGATATCGACCCCATAGACATTGCAGCTGTTGAGAATCGTTTAAATATATTCTCAATTGGCTCAACTTCATCTATACTTATTGGCTCTCTATCTGATTTTAATTCAAAGAAATCTCTAATAAATTTTTTATCTCTATGATTTACTAACTTCTTAACCTCTTCATAATCTTTTGGGTCTCCACTAACAGATGCATTCTGCATTGCTCTAATAGTCTCTCTTGAAAAATCGTGGAACTCTTCGCCTCTTCTATATTTATAAAATCCACCACGATATAACTCAAGCTTTTTGCCCTCAAAATCTACTTCAAATGCTCTATGATGATTGCTATTTAATCTCTGCTCAATATCTTCATATCCTAACCCATCAAGAAGTCCTACACTTCCTTTGAAACAATCATCAACAATCTCTTTGCTAAGTCCTATAATATCAAATAAACGACTATTTCTATATGATGATACAGTTGAAATTCCCATCTTTGACATAATTTTTAAAATTCCAGCACCCATAGCACGACGGAATCTCTTTAGAGTATATGCCATATTCTCTTTATACTCACCCTCTGCAACCTCTGCTACAGTATAATATAATAAATATGGATATATTGATGCTGCACCATATGCAATCATACAAGCTGCAGTATGAGGGTCAAACACCTCTCCTGTTACAGCTACTATACTAGTTAAATGACGAAGCTTTGCATTTAGAAGCTCTTGAGACAATCTTCCTACAACCATTACCATAGGTATAGCTTTAGTTTTACTATCTATATCTCTATCATCTAAAATTATTGTCCTTACACCATTATTTCTAACATCATCAATTATTCTATCTACCAAAGAGTATAAACTCTCTTTTAGACCGTGTTCAAATACTGTTGAGTAGTGTCCAACTTTATAAGCTGGGTCATAAATACTACTTTTTTCATCTCCAAATTCTTGCAATAGGCTAAACTTCTCAGCCGACATTATAGGAAGAACTGTTTTTAATCTTTTTGCGTGTTTTGCATCATCTGTTAAAATATTTTGAATTTCACCAAAACCGGTATTTAAACTCATTACAATTCTTTCACGAATTGGGTCAATTGGAGGGTTTGTAACTTGTGCAAATTTTTGTTTAAAAAAGTCTGTAAAATTTCTTTGCTCTTTACTAAAAGCTGCTAATGGTGTATCATCACCCATAGCTCCAGTAGTCTCTTTACCTTCAATTAGCATAGGTTTTATAATATCTTTTAAAACCTCTTGAGTGTAGTTAAAATATCTCTGTTTTGCCCTTATTTCATCTTTATTTAACTCATTTACATTAAACGACAGTGCATCACTACTTGGAACAAACTCTTGAAGATATTTCATATTCTCATTTAACCACTTTGCATATGGATACATTGATTTTAAATAATCATCTATATCTTTACTCTTTAAGATTGTTCCACTCTTTAAATCAAGACCTATCATCTCTCCAGATTGCAATCTACCACGCTCTTTAATCTCTTCATCAGGAATTTGAAGCACACCATACTCTGATGCAATTAATAATCTATTATCATTAGTAATAATATATTTAGCTGGTCTTAAACCATTTCTATCCAAAACACAACCAATATATCTACCATCAGTTACACTCACAGCTGCTGGACCATCCCAAGGCTCAAAACATGTGCTTACATACTCATAAAAAGCCCTAAGTTCACTATCCATATGTGTTGCATTATGCCATGGTGCAGGAATTACTGAACGAACAGCCTTAAAGAAATCTACTCCATTAATAATCAAAAACTCTATAAAATTATCCAAACTAGCAGAATCACTCATATCTTCTTGGATAATATCTCTTAATTTATCCATCTCTTTTGGAGTAAAAATATCAGACTTAGCAGTTACTGCCTTAGTCATTGCATTAAATCTATTTGCTGTAATTGAATTTATCTCTCCATTGTGTGCAATCATTCTAAAAGGCTGAGCCAACTTCCATTTTGGAAGAGTGTTTGTTGAGAATCTTTGATGAAAAAGCGTAAAAGATATCTCAAAATCCTCATCACTTAAATCTTTATAAAACTCTTTAATGTGAGTTGGCATTACAAGGCCTTTATATGAGACTACACTATCACTAAAAGATGCAATATAAAAATCTTCATCATCTTTTAATAAAGCCTCAATCTCTTTTCTAGCAAGATATGTAAGAGCTTTTAATCTCTTTGTAGCAACTGGTGAATTTGGAGCTACAAAAATTTGCTTAATATTTGGGAGAGTCTCTTTTGCTTGTTCTCCTAGTGCATCAATATTTATTGGAACATCTCTGGTATAAATACATTTTAAATCATTACTTGAGCAAATCTCTTTAAATTTTTCAATTGACTCTTCATTTTTGCTAAATACTACTGCAACTGCATAATCTTTTGGCAAATCTACACCATCATTTTCAGCTACTTTTTTGAAAAACTTTTTTGGTATAGACATCAAAAGCCCACTACCATCTCCAGTTTTTCCATCTGCTGCTATTGCACCTCTGTGCATCATACGAGATAGCGAGATAATTGCATCTTCTAAATTTTTATGAGATGGAGTATTATCAATAGATGCTAACAATCCAAACCCACAATTGTCTTTAAATGCTCTGTAAAGTTCTTGCATATTTTTAAACCTTCATATATGGAGTGTAGGAGCAAAAAGTCAAAAAAAGAGTATTTGAATAACTAAAACTTAGCTCCTAAATGGTTTTGAGTATAGCTAAAAAGTGCTTATAGGCTGATTATATAGCCTTTTTTTTATAAAATACTCCTATTGATTGATACTTTTTTACATAAATTACTTATTTTATAGAACAAAT
>CAYPVY010000130.1:0-3012 GCA_964414305.1 uncultured Nitratifractor sp. | reverse complement strand
TGCTTTATAGCCACCTGTTAAAATCTCTGGATTATTTATACCATATATTTTATACAATGTTGCAGCTATTGAGAAAGGTTCAAACCAATAAGTTCCAACTTCTGGCTTTAGCCAAAGCCTACTCCCCTTACTCGCAACATCTAGCCTAGTCTTGCCAACAATACCTTTGTGATTAAAATATCCATTTCCTCCAAAAATATAGTAATTTTGCAAATTACCATGGTCCCATCCGTTGGCTGAATTTAAATTAACATTTCTTCCAAATTCTGCAAATACCATAATATTAATATTATCTATTTTATCTATTGCTCTTAAGTGGGCTAAAGCTGAATTAATAGCACTAAAAAGCTCTTTAGACCTTCTTAGATAATTTTGGGAATTGCTATGGTCATCCCAACCGCCAAGTCCTCCTGCTCCTAATGTTATTATTTTGGTATCAGGATTTTTATCTAATATTTTTATTGCTGCTTCTAACTTCTTAGCAAATTTATTATTTTTATCGTATGAATCATCACCTAATGATGGGGTTTTACTATTTTTTATATCATTTATAAAATTTGCTAACACTCTTCTTTTTGATAGAGCATCTTTTATCTTGCCATCTTTACTATGTTTTAGAGCTAACGCATCTAATTTTTTATCAAATGCTGGGTCAAAACCACCTTGTGCATCACTTTTATAGTAATTTTTATTTTTTCTCTCTTCTTTTGTATATAGTAGCCAATTTCTCACGCTCCAAATTGACCTCTCATATGGATTATTAAAATTTTCATCTAAAGCAGCTGGTTTAAGAAAATTTGGTGTAGCAAATGAGCCATCTTGGTAAAAAATAGCATTTCCTTCCATAGTAACAAATGGAATAAAACTATTTTTATCTATAACTCCTTGACTATTTAGTATATTTGCAATATTTGAAATAATTCCTCCAGAGTTTATAGTATCAAATATACCTTTTTGATTTTGCTCTGTGCATATACCATGTGCTTTTATTCCAGCTTTTTCTCTGACATCTGAATAGCAACATCTATACAAAGTCATATCTCCACTATCTAGCATCTTCTCTAAGATATCTCCTCCAGCCTCATTCCAGCAACCATTTTTTGTAGGAGTAATCTTCCCAAAATAATCATCATAACTACTAAAAGAATTTTGTTTTATTTCATCTATATTAGTTATATTTCCAGCTAAACTCGAAGCTCCACCATACAAATATATAATAATTGTTTGGGCATTTATATCTGGTTTTGCAAAATCAATCTTACTTAAATCTAAAGAAGATGCATATGTATAATTTGGAGCAAATATACTTACTCCAGATGCAATTGATAATTTTATAAAATCTCTTCTATTCATTATTTAATCCTTTTTGAGTATAAGTCTCTTCTAGCCTTGATATATAATCCATCACAACTCTTGCTACATTTCTTCTTCTTTTTAATCTATCACTATCTGCATTACTACTATTTTTTATTATATTAAACTCATCTCTTAATACCTCAACATCATCTTTAGTTTCCATCATATGCTCTTTAAATAGTTCAAACTCATCACTACTAATATCTCTTGAGATAGTTGAATTAAATATGTAGTTAATAAAGCTTTTTAACGACATTTTAGGATTGTCTTCATATATTTTAAAGTTTTTAGTAGATATAAAATCTTCAGACCAGCCATCATATTTCCAGCTATTTTTATCATCTATATTGCTATAAGCATAATTTAAAAAGATATACTCTCTTAAAAATTTATTATATGTAGCAAAAGATAAAGAATCTAAAGGCACTCTATGTAATCTTCCAAGTTTATATCTCATTGGAGCTTGATGCATCTCATTTAATTTATTTTTAAAATAAGCAAATGCATCTTTTCTTACTTTAAAATCTAATTTTTTTGTAAATGAGAAAAAGCTCTCTTCAGCACTTAAAGCTCTATTATTATGCAACAGATACTCTTTTGAAAATAGTATCTGTTTGATTATATCTTGCCACTTATTTGGATTACTCTTTAAAATATCTTTGATTATTTTGTTTTTTGCTAGATTGCTTTTGTTTGGGAAATAAAAATCTACTAATCTTTTGGTTACTCCATATTTAAATTTTTTTGATTTAACCAATTCTCTATAAAAATCTTCTCCATTATAGATAATAGTATCAAAGAGTTCTATTGGAGTAGTATTTTTATTTAGCCCAACTTCTAAAGTATCACTATCACTATTTAATCTCCAATTTTTAAGAGCTTTTGCAGCTAAAGGAACATGAGAATCATTAGTATCTAATGTAAATATTTCTAGCATCTCTCTACCATTATCTTCTGGGCTTCTAAATCGTCGCCAATTATCTTGACTCATCATATGAACATAAGTAATATAGCTCATACCACTATTTATATCTAACATATTTATGATTCTATTATATACCCTTGATATATCTGGTGTATGAGAAGTTCTAAGTTCATAAGCAGGTGAAAACATTATAGTTTGAGTTAGAATATATGCTATATAATTTTCAAAATAGTATCTATCAAGTTTATTCATAGCATAAAATCTTGTTAATATTTTAACAACTTGAGGTCTAGCCCATGCTTTATTAGTATATTGATTGAAATTTTCGCTATTTGATATAAAATCTTCAAGTTCATCTCTTTTGATTCTATTTTTGCTAAGATTATTTTTAATTGTTGAGATAAAGTTTCCACTATTTATTTTATCTATCAAATCTTTATATTTATATCCGAAAAATAGACTATTTAATAAATTATTAGCAACTATCAATCTCTTTTTAAAAGGCAAAGCATTAAAATCACTATCACTTAATTGCTCTAGAGTATAATTACTAGTAGGCATATCATCATAATAAAATTGTAATCCTTTGTATGATGCTACATAAGGTTTTGTTGTTTTTGAGGTATTATTTTCATTAGATATATTATTAGAGTATTCATTAGAGTAGTTGATTTTAGAGTTATCATTAAGATTACAAGCACTAAATATAATAGATATCGCCAACAAAGATA
>CAYPVY010000129.1:0-3028 GCA_964414305.1 uncultured Nitratifractor sp. | reverse complement strand
GTGCCTATTATATAAAATGTATCTCTAGCATTTGTTACCCAATATCTTATTGCATCATTCATAGCATCTTTTAGAGTTTGGCTTCCGCTTTTTACTGAGTTTACTTTGGCACCAAGAAGCTCCATTCTAAAGACATTTAACTCTTGTCTCTTAACATCTTTTGCTCCCATAAAAATCTCACACTCTAAGCCAAAAAGTGCTGCAACTGTTGCTGTAGCTACACCATGTTGCCCTGCTCCAGTCTCAGCAATTACTTTTTTCTTGCCTAATCTTTTAGCTAATATCGCTTGAGCTACAGTATGATTTATCTTATGAGCTCCTGTGTGGTTTAAATCTTCTCTTTTTAGATATACTTTAGCTCCAAGCTCTTTAGATATATTTTTTGCAAAATATAGTGGACTTGGGCGACCTACATAATTTTTATAATAATAATCTATCTCACTCCAAAAATCTTTATCAAATCTAACACTCTCATAATCTTTTTTCAAATCCTCTAATATAGGCATTAGAGTCTCTGGAACATAGCGTCCACCATAAATACCAAAATGCCCTAAACTATCTGGATCAAACTTACTTTTCTTTGGAATATACATAAGCTACTCTTTTTTAGTGAAATTATATCATTTTATTGGTAGATAAAAATTAAATTTTGGATAGAGCATAGGAAACTCCACCTTTACCCACGCATTTAATATTTTATAAACTCTTCTTTTCATCTTCTCTCTTAATCTTTTTTTATATTTTGAGACATTTATTATATGATTACTATAATCTTTACTAAATATATGTCTTTTACCCTTTTTTACAAAATATAAAAAATCAACTTTTGCAGGGTTTATTGCCGCTGTAAAAGCTTTTATAGATACAGCACCCAATGGCTGAGGAGGTAAGCCTTTAAACTTATATGTATTATATTGGCTATTATCATTTTTTATAATTTGTGGTGTTATTATAGAGTGTCTATGTTTGCCATAATTTAATGTAGCATCTAGTTGCAATTTCATATTACGCTCTAATCTATTATGAATTACAGCAGAGATTAAAGGCATCTCTGAATAATTTTGAGTCTCTTTTTCTATAATTGAGGCTATTGTTAAAAGTTCTTTAAATTTTTTACTTGGAACTTTTATTTTATAATTATATTTTTTAAGAATATCTCTAAATATTTTATGACTTGTTGATACCATATAAGCTATTGTGCTAGATTCAGTTGTTTTATATGGGATATCATATTTTTTGGCTATTATATCTCCTTCTTTATAGTATGCAATCTCTTTATATTTTTTTAAAATTTTAGTTATATCTAAATTTGCTTGTTTTGCTATATCTTTAGCAAAATCTTCTATACTCTCTCCCTCATACATTACCATTTTTCTAGTTTTTTCTCTTTTATTTTTTAAAATTGTATTATATATTTTCCAAATATTTGTCTTTTTATCTACTCTTACCCATCCATCTTTTGCACCCAAAAAATTTAATATAATAAAATCTAATTTTGTTAATGGAATATTTTGAAATTTTATAAGTTCTTCATTTTCATACGGATTTTTTGGTATATAGATTAATTTATCACTATTTCTTGGAAAGGTTAGATACAAAACAATAGCAATTAATATAAGTAGAAAAATTTTAATCTTAATAATATCAAAACTCCTTTAGTATATTTGAGGATACTCTCTTTTCCACCTTCTATGTATCCAAAGCCATTCACTAGGTGATTTCTCTATAATTTTTTGTGTAATATGAGCTTGTTTTTGGGTATGCTCTAAAATAAATTCATCTTTACTTTTATCTCTATCAACATCTATTGGTTCATAAAAAGTAGCTTCATACTTTTCAAAACCTACTCTTTTTATAAAACATGGTATTACAATTGCATTATACTTATATGCCAAAATAGCAGCTGAAGTCGTATGTGATGCTCTCTTACCCATAAAATCAACTACAACTCCTTCTAAACTCTGATCTACTAATAATCCAATTGGTTTTTTCTCTTTTACTATTTTTACCATCTCTTTCATCGCACCATTTTTATCTATCATTTCTATACCAAATTGCTCTCTATTCTTTTTTAATATAGAATCTAGCCAATCTTGTTTCAAAGCTCTTCCAACACCAACTAGTGGATGATATTTTGCAGCAATTGCTAATGGCAAAATCTCCCAATTACTATAGTGTGCTGTTATAAATACAATTGGTCTATCGCCCTTTAAAGCTTTTATAAAAATATCATCATTTTTAAATGTTACTTTATTTAACAATTTCTCTTTTGAGATACCTTGATTTTCTATAAATGAGCCAAAATTTTGAGCTAAATTATAAAACATTTCTTTTATTATACTCTCTTTTTGCTCGTTTGTAAGTTTATCTTCATATATGAAATCTAAATTTACTTTTGCTATATGATAATATCTTTTATGAAGCTTATAAAAACTATACCCAAGTAATTTAGCAATATATTTTTTAACTGTATTTGGTAATATCTTTGATATATTTTTTAAAAGTAAAAATGATAGATGAGAGACTCTATTTTTTATCATACCCAATATTCTCTTTATATTAAAATTTATAACTAAGTATAATTATACAATGATTTTAACTTTTATAAAGAAAATATTATAAATAAACTTTGATATTTTTAAAAAAATATGTTATTCTTAACTTTAAGAAAACTAAAGGAGTGATAAATGGTAATGTTTCTACAAATTGTTTTACTTTTGCTACTTATTTCATTGGTTGCTATATTGATTGGGTATTTAATAGGTAAATTATATTGCAAAAACAATGAAGATTCGACGATTATAAAAAAAGGAGTTATTTGCGAGGATAATTACTATAAAAGATTGATAGAAATCAATCAAGAAGAGGATTCAAATATTACAAAAGATGACTTTATTCCAAATGATAGTGTCTCAGTAGAAGATAGTCAATCAAACAATAATGAGCAATCTATTCAAGCTCAAAAATTAGTATCAAACAATTCAACAAATATAACACATATTGACTCTTCAAAGATTAAAGAGCAAGA
>CAYPVY010000128.1:0-3034 GCA_964414305.1 uncultured Nitratifractor sp. | reverse complement strand
TATAACTAATAAATTAAATATACTAAAATTTAAGATAACAGATAATAAAAGTGGCATAGATAAAAAAACTATAATAATAAAGATAAATGGTATAGATTATACTAATTTAAGTAGCTTTAGCAATAATATATTAACACTCAAACCAACAATACAAAATCCATTACCAGAAGGTAAAATAGAAGTATATATAAAAGTTGCAGATAAAGCAAAAAATATTACTATTAAGAAATTTAACTATTTTGGTAAATATGATAATACTCCACCATCAATCAGTATGATATCTCCTATGCCTTCTTCTATAATTGATGATAGATATCATATTTTAAAATTCAAAATTATTGATGATACAAATGGTAGTGGAGTTGATAAAAAATCGGTTAAAATTTTATTTGAAGATGTAAATAAAACTTTTTCACTCTTTTATGATGGAAATAACACATATTTATATGATCCTAAAAAACATATACCTCTTAAATATGGTAGTATAATTTTTACAGTCTTTGCAAAAGATAAATATAAAAATTTATCTTCTAAAAGATTTGATTTATATATACAAGAAAAGAAAAAACTATCAGTTTATCCAGTAGCTTCTAAAACAAAAGCATATGCACCAGCTACAATACGTTTTTCGCCAAAAGTTACAACAGATAATGCAATACAAAGATATTTTTGGGATTTTAATGGAGATGGTAAATTTGAAGCATCTGACATAACTGCAAATTCTTATACTTGGAATTATAATAAACCTGGAGACTACAATGTAACCCTAAAAGTTATAGATGTAAATAATAAAGAAATGAATAGTTCTATTATAATACATATATTAAACAAACCACCAAAGATAAAAGTAGAATCTACCCCTTCAAATGGAGAGGTTCCTCTTTTGGTAAAATTTGTAGCAAATGCAGAAGATAGTGATGGTATTGCACTTTATGAGTGGGATTTTGATGGTGATGGATCATATGATTACAATAGCACTTCAAAAATAGCTGAATATAACTACACAAAAATTGGAACATATCAAGCAAAATTAAGAGTTACAGATAAAAAAGGTGCTCAAGCTATCTATTCATCACCTACTATAATTATTAAAGCATCCCCAAAAGGCTATCCTACAGTAGATGCTAATGCTTCAGTATATAATGGTAATGCTCCTTTAAAAGTGGATTTTTCAGCAAAGGTTACTGACCCACAAAATAAAGGATTTAAACTTTATGAATGGGATTTTGATGGCGATGGTATATATGATTATAATAGCACAACTACAGCAAATGCTACTTATACATATACTAAAGCAGGTAAATTTTATCCAAAAATAAGAGTAACAACAAAAGATGGTAGAGTAACTAGCGATTCTTTGGAAATTGAAGTAAATTTAAAAGTAGAAGTTGTTATTGATAATAAAACAAATACTATAGATACTTTTAATGGAGAGAGTGCAGATATTAAAGTTAAAAACAGTGCTAGTGTGGATATGAGAGTTATTGTTGAAGATAGAAATTATAATTTAATTAAAATTATACAAGATTGGACAACTCAAAAATCAGGTGAACATAACTTTACATGGGATGGGTCAGATAATAAAAATAATTTTGTAAAGGAGGGAGATTACTACATAGTTGTAGAATATAAAGTTAATAATAAAATAAATAGACTTGATTTAAGAGAAACAACGGGTGGAACTAGATATAATCCTCAAAGAAATGAAAACCCTAGAAGTTTTGCACCATTTGATAACAGACCAATGAAGATTACATTTAATATACCAAAACCATCAGAAGTGGTATCATTTATTGGCTATGATTATGTTGATACAAGAGTAGTTACACTAAGAAGTAGAGATGTTCTTGGGAAAGGTAGCTATCAAGATGTTTGGTATTCAACTAATGAAGAAGGTCAACTTATATCTCCTCCTCCTAACAAATGGTTTTTATATGGTATATGGGCTTTTGAACTTGCACATAATGTTGTATATGTAAAAAGTGGTGCACATATTACTAATATCAAATCAACACCTCCAATATATACACCAAATTCTCATGATGAAAATGGTGAACAAAAACAACTAAAAATAGAATTTAATCTCAATAAAGATGCAGATATAGAATTAGAGGTATATGATGCTCAAAAAGGTGTTTTAGCTGCTACAAGAGTATTTAAAAATGTAAAAGCTGGAAAAGCAATAATAGAGTTTGATGGTAAAGACAACTATGGAGTATATCTACATCCTGGTAAATATACTATTGGATTAAGGGCTATTGATAATAGTGGATATAGATCTCTTATGCAATATTGTGTAACAAGAATTGATTATTAATAAGGAAAAAGGGGATTATAATGAAATTATTTACCAAATTCTTAACATTTACTTTGATAATTCAAAATCTTATAGCAATGGATATTGAAACATTTTATAAATTAGATATTAACGCTACTAAAATCACAATAAAAGGTGCAAAAAAGACTCTTTCCAAATTAAAAGAGAATGCATCTAACAAAGATATATTCTCAATATATGATGATACTCAAAATAAAATTCAAGAACTCTATAAAAAAGAGAATACAACCCCATCAAAAGCTTTAGGATACTATATGGAGCATAAAGTAGAAGCAGACAACTACTACAAAAAGAACAAAGAGCTTCAAGAGAAGTATAAAAGATTAAAGAGTGAACTAGAGAGTATTACCACTCAAATTGATACCCTAAAAGAGGAGAGAAATAAATGATGAAATTTATAAAAAATATAACCCTAATAGCCCTGTTGTTTTTAATCTCTCCTATTGAGCTATACTCTTATAATAACTCTTGGAGTAACCATGAAGATATAACTAAGCCTAGCTTTCCTCCTTGTAGGAGTAAGTGCTGTGATAATAATGGAAATGTTGCTGGATGTAAAGGAGATAATCCCCCAAACTGTAAAGCAGATACGCCACCATATGGAGGAAATAACGATAACACTCCTTGGGCTTTGCCAGGAGATGATCATGGTTCTCCTGTTTATCTAAAAAAAGGGACCCTAGATTGGCATATGAG
>CAYPVY010000127.1:0-3070 GCA_964414305.1 uncultured Nitratifractor sp. | reverse complement strand
ATAATAAATATTCTTGGTAGAAGATATTTACATAAACAAAAAAAATTATTACCAAAACTAATTAAAGCTATGGAAAAAGCAAAAATTTGTATTCAAAATGCAAAAAATGAAGCAGAAGCAAACAAATGTATGTTACCTGTTAAAAAGATTGATGATTTATTAGGCGATAGCACACCAGAATTTGATTTTAAAAATCTAGATGAAGCAAAAAAGGCTGCTGCAATCAAGGCTCTTGATATTGAGATAAAAAATACTAAAATTACTGCAGAGTGTGTAGCTAAAAATAATAAAACAACAGATGTAATTATGTGTACTGAAGGAACATTAGATCCAGAATAATGGATCTAATTAGATATTTTTTGGTATCTCTTTATATTTTATTGGATCAGTTACGCCAGCTTCTTTAAATCCTTTAAGTCTTAATCTGCAACTATCACATACACCGCAAGCTTCATCTTCACTCTTATAGCAACTCCAAGTATGTTCTAGTTTAACACCAAGCTCAAGTGCTTTTTTTACGATATCTCCTTTAGTTAAATGAATAAGAGGAGTTTTAATCTTAATTGGATTATCATTTAAACCTAAATTTATTGCTTTATTAATTGCATCAATAAAACTCTCTCTACAATCTGGATAACCACTGCTATCCTCTTCTACAACTCCTATATATATAGCATCTGCACTATATTTTTGTGCAAGTGCAGCAGCAATTGATAAAAATATTCCATTTCTAAATGGAACATATGTAATTGGCACACCGGGTTTAATACCATCTGTTGGAACTTCTATTGTTTTATCAGTTAGAGCATTGACACCTATTTGATTAAAAAAATCTAAATCTATTATATGAGTAGCAGTTGCATTTAAATCATTTGCTATATTTTTAAAAGCTTCTAACTCTTTTTTTTGAGTTCTTTGACCATAGTTAAAGTGCACACCAACTATATCATATCCACTATTTTTTGCAATTTGTGCTGCAACTGCACTATCCATTCCTCCAGATATTATACATATTGCAACTTTTTTCATTTCTATCCTTCATTTTTTTTATTATTTTACTTAATTTAGGATAAAATCTGTTTTATGATTATGTTAGTAAATGAGACAAAGTATAATATAAATATAACAGCTTTAAATAGAGTAGTTGATATTTTAAAAGTAAAAAGAGATATTGAATTATTAATTGTAACAAATGAAAAGATTCATAAGTTAAATAGAGAGTTTAGAGGGGTTGATAAACCAACAGATGTATTAAGTTTTCCTCTAGAAGAAATTGAAAATATGCCTTTAGGATCTATTGTTATATCTATAGATAAGGCACAAGAGGCAGCCATTAAATATGGGCACACAATAGATGAAGAGATTTCATTATTATTTATTCATGGATTACTTCATCTCTTAGGTTATGATCATGAGATTGATAATGGAGAGATGAGAGCAAAAGAGGAAGAGCTAATAAAAAAGTTAAGTCTGCCAAATAGTTTAATTGTTAGGTCAATGTAAAGGAGGGGGAAAGATGGTTGATTTTTTAATTTTAATAGTTTCATTATTTGCATTGATATTTGGTGCAGATTTAATTATAAAGCAGAGTGAAAGGATTGCATTAAGATTTGGTTTTTCTGAATATTTAATAGGTGCAACATTGATAGCATTTGGCACATCACTTCCAGAGATGGCAGCTTCAATTAGCGCATCTATCCATAAACATCCAGAGCTTGCAGTATCTAATATTATTGGAAGTAATTTTTTAAATATCTCTTTAGTATTAGGAATGGTTTTAGTATTGGCTAAAGGAGGGATTAAACCTGATAGAGATTTCTTTAATAAAGATAGCTCATGGGCACTTTTCCCTGTTTTGTTTTTTATTGCTGCTACTTTGGATAATGAAATAAATAGAGTTGTTGCATTTGCTTTGCTTCTTTTGATGTTTGGATATGTATTATTTTTAATTAGATATGATAAGACATCTTTAGATTTAGATTTGGATGAGAAAGATAGTGATTTTAGTTGGCCAAAAGTATTGGTTTTATCTATAGTTGGATTTATATTAGTTATTAAGGGTGCAGATTATACAGTATTTAGTGCATCAAATTTAGCAAAATCATTTGGTGTTAGTGAATGGGTAATTGGGGTACTTTTAGTTGCATTTGGAACATCACTTCCAGAATTAGTTGTTTCAGTTATGGCTGCAATTAAAGGAAAAGCTGATATGGCTATTGGAAATGTGATAGGTTCAAATATGGCTAATATTACAGTTGCTCTTGGGTTAGCTGCAATGGCAAGACCAATAAAGTTGGATTTTAGTAAATATATGTTTGATATTTCATTAATGACAATTGCTACTTTTATGCTTGTATTTATAACGGCAAATAAGATGTATACTAAACCTGCTGGAATATCACTTTTGGCAATGTTAATAATTTTTTTAAATCATCTTTTTAGTATAAGTATTTAAAAAAATATGATATTTTTAATAAGTAAGGTTTAAACCTTACTTGAAAAGTTAATTTGTTTATTTATCAACCCTTAAAGCATCTGGAGAATCAAGCTCTATTATTTTCCACGGTAAGCCTTGTTTATTTAACTCTTCCATAAATGGATCTGGATCAAATTGTTCCATGTTATAAACACCACTTTTATGCCAGATACCTTCAAGCATTAATTTTGCACCTATCATTGCAGGAACACCAGTTGTATAACTAACAGCTTGACTCATTACCTCTTGATAACACTTTTGATGATCACTTACTTGATAGATATATATAGTTTTTTTCTTACCATCTTTATAGCCAGTTACTACAACGCCAATATTAGTTTTCCCTTTAGTCCTTGGACCTAATGTTGCAGGATCTGGAAGAAGTGTTTTTAAAAACTCAATAGGAACAATTTTACAGCCATTATGCTCAACCGGTTCAATCCCAAGCATTCCAACATTCTTTAAACACTCCATATGGGTTAAATAACTTTGACTAAATGTCATAAAAAATCTAATTCTTTTTAAACCTTTAATATGTTTTACTAATGATTCCAGCTCTTCATGATATAAAAGATAGCTATCTTTTGGTCCAAT
>CAYPVY010000126.1:0-3071 GCA_964414305.1 uncultured Nitratifractor sp. | reverse complement strand
TAATTTGAGTTGCAATTATAGTGGATTTTTTAATAAAAGTCAATAGTTTTTTAAAATTCAAGAAAAAAAAGTATAATTTCTTATGATTTATATAACTATGTTTTTTGTTGCATTTATTAGTGGTTCTTTATTTCCGATGGGTAGTGAAGCACTATTTGCATATTATATCAAAAATGAAAACTCAATATATCTTTTATTGATTATAGCAACTATTGGAAATGTTTTGGGTAGTTTTTTGAACTATTATCTTGGGCTAAAGGGTGAAAAGTTTTTAGAAGATAAAAATATTTTAAATAAAAAGAGCTTAAATAAGGCAAAAGATAAATTTAATAAATTTGGTGGCTATTCGCTATTACTATCTTCATTACCTATTATAGGAGACCCATTAACATTTATAGCTGGAGTTTTAGAGTATAATATAAAAAAATTTTTTATTTTTGTTACTATCTCAAAGTTTTTTAGATATTTAATTATTGCTCTTATTACTTTGAGTTACTTTTGATATATTGATATTATTAAGTTATAATATTTTTAAGAACTAATATACTATTTTGATGTAAAATAGAGTAAATAAAAAAATGGAGATATTTAATGAAATTACAAACTAGAGTCTTTTTTTTCAATGCCAATACAGACTATCTACCCTACTATAAAAATTTTAAAATTGAGATTGATGAGAATGAGCCTATATCTAATATCTTACCCTTAATAAAAGAGAGAAATAATTTTTTTAACTATCCAAATAACAAATTATTTTTTAGAGTAAATTCACTTGTAACTGATGGTAACATTAAGGTTAAAGATGTTGTAGAAAAACTTGGAAATGAGATAACAATTGAGCCTATATCTAAATATAGAGCAACAAATTGTTTAATAATAAATGATGAAGATTTTGAAGATAGCTATAAGTTATTAGAAGAGTTTTGCACAGATGAAGATAGAAAATATTATGAGAGTTTATATGGAGTTCATTATGCATCATCTACTTTTGAATATAATAAAAAATATATTGGTGATGCGATACTTATTTTAGCTGCCCATTTAATATATAACAAAAATCCAAACATAGATACAATTTTAGAAAGAATAAGCATAGATAATGGTTTATGGGATGCTGAATATGAAGATAATTTACTAATTCCTCAAGATTATAGTGGCACTATAAAGCTACTAAAGGAGTTAGCATTACCTCCAAAAGATAAAAACAGAGTTAGTAGTTTTGGGGCTAGAAAATATAAAGATAGAGATTTAAGTAATTGTGATGAGATAGGAGTTGCTTTTTATTATGGTTCAAGAGATGTTAATGAATTATATGAACTATCAGATGAAATAAAAAGCAAAGGATATAAAGAGATAAAATTTGAGCATAGCCATAAAAGTTGTGGATTGGCTCTACTGGATACTAATGAGAAATTAGCACTTTTTAAAGCAGCTAGAGTGCTTGCAGATGCATACGATAGTGGAGCTGATATTTTAGCTGCTAAAAATAAGTATATTGAATACTTTAAAAAGAATATAGGCAAAATAGAAAAAGTTGCAAATAGAGATATCCCAATTAATTTGCAAGATGTTGATAATTTGAATCTATAAATTTAGGGGTTATTCCCTAAAACTTTTTTTATATTTATAATATCATAAACTAGAACTCCTAATATAATTCCAATAAAATCAGCCAAAACATCTAAAAGAGAGAAATCTCTATATGGCAAAAAGTATTGAACAATCTCAATTTGAATCCCAAAGAGTAATAGTAAAATAACTTTAATTAAAGTTTTTAAATCTTTATAACTTAAAGAGAATAAAATATATAGAGTAAAAAATGCCATAAAATGATTTGCCTTATCCCAAATAGACTCTATAACTTTTATATGAACAGATGTAGTAGCAAGATACTCAATAACCATAAGAGCCAAATAGAATAAAAATTTATATATCATACTAAAGTCCTAAAAATTTGTCTATCTCTTTATAATATCTCTCTATACCATCGAATGTATGGCTACCTCCCTCTTCTACAATCTTTTTAGCATTATTTAAATAATTTAAAGCATCTTTATAATCTAAAACCTCATCTCCTTTTTGAAGCATCAAGAGATATTCACCTTTTGGATTTTCTACAACATAATTTTTTAACATATTAAGATGCCTTTGGTTAAACTCAAATTGACTTAAATCATAATAATTTGTAGATAATTTTCCCTCTTTAATATATCTTTGTAAAGTGCTTGTTGCTTTTATTGCAGGATTAATTAAAACTGCTTTTAAATTATATTTATCTGCTAAATATATAGCATAAAATCCTCCAAGAGATGAACCCATAAGTTTTGGGGTTGGGCAATTAATAATTAACTCTTCTAAAGTTGATATTGCAAGTTCAGGCACATATGATAATGATGGAGCAATAAAATCAACTCCTTTTTTCTTATAATATTCTCTAAATTTTTGAGCCTTACCTCCTTGACCACTACTTCCAAATCCATGAATATATATTACCATTTATCACCTCTCATATTAAACCACCAGCATAGAGCAAACATCAATCCTGGTCTTTTAGGAATATTTTCATCAAACATAAACTCTTTTGCATCTTTAGTTGGCAAATATACAACTTCAATATTTTCGTAATCAACTCCTCCACCACTATTTTCTATCATACTATCATCTACCTCTGCATAAAAAAGGCTCATTTTTGAAGCTGTGTAAAGTGTTGTGATTTTTTGAAGAGATGAAACCTTATATCCTGTCTCCTCATATACCTCTTCTATTGCTATCTCTTCACTATTTAAGCCCTCTTTATCTTCTCTTCCACCACAAAGTTCATATCTATATGCAGCCTTTGGGTGATTTATATATACTAGTGGACGAAATTGTTTAGTTAATACAAAAGAATCTCTATTTTTATTATAAATTAAAATTTTTACTATATCTAAAACTTTTTGCACCACTTTCTTTTTCTCAATGTTGCCATCTATATAGCTTACTTCATAGAACTCTGGTTTATCCTCTGGGTCACATTTTGTTATTTTAATATCTTTTACCATGTAGCACTCCTTTTAGTGCTACTATTTTAC
>CAYPVY010000125.1:0-3108 GCA_964414305.1 uncultured Nitratifractor sp. | reverse complement strand
CGAAGAATTGAAAATTCATCTTCTCCTAGTTCTATAAGTTTTTGTAAAGTATTTGTAATATCTTCTTTTTTAAATAGTGAAATAATCATCTTCTCAACAGATAGTGGAGATGTAGAATAGACCAAAGAGTCAATTTGTGCTACTTCTATAGGTTCATCAAGTATTGCTAATTTCTCTAACTCCTTAGTAATAAGTGATAGATTTAAATTTAGATTATTAATAAGATAATTTAAGGCATAAGGTGTGATATTTATATTTAACTCTTTTACTATTTTGTTTGCAAATTCTGTTGCCTCTTTTATATTTGGTTCAAAAAATCTAACATTTACTGCATTATTCTTTTTTGAAAATGATGTAGTTAGACTTTTAGCATTTGATGTGCTTCCTTCATACAAATATAAAAAGTAGTTATTTGGATTTTTATTACAACTTTCAATAAGAGTTTCAAGCTCTTTTTTATTTATCTTTTTATCAGTTCGTAAAATATATAGATTTACACCTCCAAATAAAGAGCCTTGAGATAGGTATGATTTTGCTTGTTCATAGTTGTATTCATCATAAAAGTGTTGGAGTAGCTCTTCTTTTGCATTTAATCTATCTTTGTAATATTTGGAATAATAGTCCAAAAAAAAGCTATTGTCTCCATATAATAAAACAGTTTGAGGAAGAGTATTTTTTAATAACCCTTCAAATTCAGCCCTATACAAACTCTTACTCCTCTAGTTTAGAAATCTCAATAGCCATTATCTCTGGTCTATCTATGTTAGCTTCACTAATTTCTAACTCTATTTTATCAAAAAGAGTTGAGTTGTAGCTTTTGAGATTGACTATTGCACCTCTAGCGCCATTTAATAATTTTGCTTTTGCACCTTTGTTTGTATCTTCTATATCTATCTCTACAATTTTTGCTTCAAATCTGTTGCCAATATTCTCTTTTGCCCATCTTGCAAACTTTCTATCTCTAAAGTCCCATTCACACTTTGTAGCCTCTCTTTCAAGTTCACTTACTCTTGCAGAGAGAGGTTCAATATTTCTTAAAAGATACTCTATCTCTTTTTCATCATTTTTTAATTTGGCTTTTATTAATCTATGCAAAATTAAATCACTATATCTTCTAATTGGGGAAGTAAAATGGCTATAAAAGTCAAAGCCAAGTCCAAAATGTCCAATATTAAATGGACTATAATAGGCTTGTTTCATAGATTTTATAATTAGTTCATCTACTTCACTTTCCAAACCTAATCTTGAAGCCTCTTTTTGTATTAACTCTATTGTCTCTTTAACATCATCTGTAGCCTCAACAAATATTCCTATTTGAGCTAACTCTGCAATCAATTGGACAATTTTTTGCTCTTTTGGAGCATCATGAACTCTAAAAATAGCATCTCCATCACCTTCAAATCTTTTGGCAGCTTCTTTGTTTGCTAGAAGCATACACTCTTCTATAAGAGAGTGAGATGGAGTTCCAGTTTCTATTGTTGTATCTTTTAATTGGTGGTTTGAATCTAGTGTTAATTTTATCTCTTCACTTCTAAAGTCATAACCAATTTGCAATCTTTTGCTCTTTAATTCTCTTGTTATTTTATACAAAGGCTCAAGCCAATTAAAATCTTTATCATTTTTAAACTCTTTAAAATCATTATCTATGATATTGTCAATTTGCTCATAATTAAATCTTCTTTTTGAGTGAATAACTGCTTCAAAAAAATCACTCTTTTTTACTTCATAATTGTCATCAAGCTCTATCTTAGCTACAAAAGCCATTCTATCTACATTTGGCTTTAGTGAGCATATATTTTCACTAAGCTCTCTTGGAAGCATAGGAAAGGCTTTGTGAGGTAGATATGTAGTAAAACCTCTTTTGATTGCTTCTTTATCTATAGCACTAAAGTATGGAACATAGTAGCTAACATCAGCAATAGCAACATATAAAATATTTTTGTTAGTATCATAATATATTGCATCATCGAAATCTTTTGCTGTTACTGGGTCAATTGTGCAAAATGGAAGCTCTCTTAAATCAACTCTATCTTTTATTTCATCACCCTTGACTATATTTGGAATCTCTTTTGCCTCTTGGATTGCATCTTGTGGGAATTCATCAAATCTATTATGCAAAATTAAAGATATTTTTTCATCTACTTTAGCATCTTCTATATTTCCTAAAATTTCTATGACTTGATTAGAAAGAGCATCTACTTTGAATAGAGTCCCTTCTTTGTATATCTTAGGGTCTTCTTTTGAGTAAATTTCTCCTGGAAGACCTGTTCTAATATCAATAAATTCAATTTTGCCATTTACATTTTTTGAGATATAAATAGTATTTAAAATTGCTCTTTTAATTATTGCAACAACTTTGCCACTAGGTCTTCCTCGTCTAGCAATAATCCTTTTTACTACAACAAAATCTCCATTTTTAGCATCATTTAAATCTTTTGACTCTATTAATAAATCTTTTTGTTCCTTGTAAAGTGATTCTAGATAACCTTGATTCTCTTTTGATAAATATATCTCTCCAGCTCTATAAATCGATTTTAGTTTAAAAATATCATTTTTTTCTTCTAAAGCTCCAATTTCTAGTAGGTTTTGGTGAGTATTTTTATCATTTATATCTAAATCTTCTAGTTTATATCCTCTAGTTAATTGTATTGCATATGGTGTCATAACTCTTCTTTTTTTGCTTTATTATACCTAAATTTTCAAAAGATAAAGCAACCTAAATAACATATAAAGTGCAATTAGATATAATGCGAAAAAATATATCAAAGGTAGAAAAATGGCAGATTTAAATGTTTATTATGATAAAGATTGTGATTTAAATTTAATCAAAAGTAAAAAAGTAGCAATGATTGGTTTTGGAAGCCAAGGTCATGCACATGCAGAAAACTTAAGAGATAGCGGTGTAGATGTGGTTGTTGGTCTAAGAGAAGGTGGAAGCTCATGGAAAAAAGCAGAAGCAAAAGGTTTCAAGGTATTGCCAGTTAGTGAAGCAGTAAAAGATGCAGATGTTGTAATGATTTTATTACCTGATGAAAATCAAGCAGAAATTTACAAAAACGAAATTGAGCCAAATCTAAAACAAGGTGCTACAATTGCTTTTGGTCATGG
>CAYPVY010000124.1:0-3138 GCA_964414305.1 uncultured Nitratifractor sp. | reverse complement strand
TTTTTAAAAATATTCTTTTAAATCTCTAAAATTATCTAATAAAATTGTAGGCTCCAACTCTTCTAAATTTAAACCCTGATTATAGCCATATGTTAGAGCAATCACATCCATATTAGCACTCTTAGCTGCTAAAATATCACTCTTTGAGTCTCCTACCATTACACTTTTTAAAGGAGGTATATTTAAATCGTTACATATCTTTAGAAGAATTTGAGGGTGAGGTTTTTTATACTTTAGCGAACCACCACCCAAATAGGTTTCAAAATAATCTAACAATCCAAAATGTTCAAGCATACTCCCAACAAACTCTATTGGTTTATTTGTGGCTAAGGCTAATTTATATCCTTTTGATTTAAGATATTCTAAAGTATCAATAACATCAGGATATAAAGTAGTTTTTGCATTTAAATTCTTACCATAAAATTCCAAAAATATCTCTTTTGCTTTTTTGAAATACTCTTCGTCTATATTTTCATCTTCATACTCTTTTTTTCCTACTAGAGCTCTTTTTACTAAAATATCAGCACCATTGCCTACCCAGTCTCTTATAATATTTTCATCAAAAGTTTTTCTACCTAGCTCTTTTAGCATATAATTTATTGCATAACTCAAGGATGGAACACTATCAATAAGAGTGCCATCCATATCAAATATAATTAACTCTTTATCTTTAAACATATATTTATCCTAGTTTTTATTTAGTATAATAAAAAATTTCAAAATTTATACTATAATTTTATTAAATTATACTTTTAAGGTTGCAAATGAAGATAAAAAAAGAAGATATATTAGAGTTTTTAAATTTTCGTCATGCTTGTAAAATTTTTGATAAAAATAAGAAGATTAGTGATGATGATTTTAATACTATCTTAGAATCTGCTAGATTATCTCCTAGCTCTTTTGGGTTTGAGCCTTGGAAATTCTATGTTATAGAAGATATGGCTCTTCGAGAAAAGATGCTTCCTTTTGTTTGGGGCGCTCAAAATACCCTAACTACTGCTTCTAAATATGTAGTTATTTTAGCAAGAAAAAAACCATCTTTATTATATAATAGTCAATATATTTCTCATATGCTATATGATGTGCATCATATCCCAAGAGATAAAGCAGAAGCTAGAAGAGAAAAATATAAAAAATTTCAAGAAGAGGATTTTAAATTATTAGATGATGATAGATATATTTTTGATTGGGCTTCAAAGCAAACTTATATTGCTCTAGCAAATATGATGAGTGTAGCTGCTATGCTAAAAATAGACTCTTGTGCAATAGAGGGCTTTAATATGGAAGAGACTAATGATTTTCTAGCAAAAGAGCTTGGATATGACAAAAAAGAATTTGGACTAAGTGTAATGGTAGCTTTTGGATATAGATTAAAAGAACAACCTAAAAAGACAAGACAAGCATTAAAAGATATTGTAGAGTATATATGAAAAAAATCATACTGCTTATATTTTTAATAGTTGCATCTGCTCTATTTTACTTAAATATAAAAAATAATATAAGTTACAACTATAAAGAGCCAGATATTAAGCAGATGATAAAAGCAAAAACACAAAATCACTATTTAGATAAAGAGATAAAAAAAGCAATAGAGAGTAAAAACTTTGATGATGTAGATAGCTACCTAAACCTTGCTAAAGAGTTTAATATAACCTTACTTCCTCAAACAAAAAAACTCATTGCCAAAGAAAATACTACCTCCAAAAAAGTCTTAAGAGGTGCAAAAAATTTTATCAATGGTTTTATCAGTGGCGAAGCAAACAACTCTACACAAGTTGCAGGTGCTATAACTTCAGATTTTACACTATATGGAGATTTACGAGATATTACTATTGAGGGTAAAAAATATATAGAGCATAAACCATACGATAAGCTAATACTTGGTTTATCTATGGCTGGAGTTGCATTAAGTGCTACTACTCTTATAAGCTTTGGTTCAAGTTCAGCACTAAAGGTTGGGACATCATCTCTAAAATTAGCTAAAAAAGAGAAACTTTTAACAAAAAACTTCTCTAAAATATTATCAAATAAATTAGATAAATCTATTGATTTTAGAGCTTTAAAAAGTATCAATATAAATTCAATTAGCAATATAAAAAAGAGTCTAAAGATAGTTAAAAATAGTGTCAATCTAAAACCTCTAAAACCAATATTTAAAAATATCCATACTATAAAAAACTCTACCTCTTTAAGTGATACAATAGCTTTAATGAAATATATAGATAACCAAAAAGATTTACAAAAAGTTGCAAAAATATCCAAAAAATACAAAAAAGCCACAAGAGGTATATTTAAACTTTTTGGAAAAAATATATTTAGACTGGTAAAAGCTGGGATAAAATGGACACTACCTTTAATTATTAGTGTATTAGGTTTTATACTATCTATTTTTGGAATATTCATTATAATTTTATCTCCTAAATAAATAGGATAATTTTAGTCCAATTTAAGGTTTGGTTTGCTACTATACCTTAGCACTGCATAAGTGCATACAAAACATAACAAAGGATATAAATAATGTTTACACTAAGAGTTGAAAAAGAGTGTGGATGCTTTAGAAAAAGTAATTTAGAAAATAACCAAAAATTTACAACAAAAGATGCAGCTTTAATGGAAGCTATGAATATGGCAAAAGAGATGAATGAGACATTTTGCCAAAAACATGAATTTAAAGTTTTAGAAGATGGTGATGATATTTTAATCAAAGTAGATGAACGCCAAAAAACTACTTGCTGTGGTGGAGGACACTGTAGCTAAATTTTAAGAGAGTTGAAACTCTCTTAAAAGTTTTATAAAATATCTCTTTTTTCTTCATTAAAATTAAATTCATATCACTTATCAAAATAGTATATATATTTTTTTAAATCTATTTTATTATCTTTAATTTTTACTCCTTCACTCTGCAAAAGTTCAATCTTTTTTTTGACTCCACCATCAGCTGAATAGTTTCCAATTAGACCACTACTATTTATCACTCTATGACATGGAACTATAGGAGCATATGGATTTTTGCCAACAGCACTTCCAACTGCTCTATAAGCTTTTGTATTTAGAGCTCTTGCTAGCTCTTTATAGGTAGTTACCCTACCTTTTGGGATTTTAGATATCAATTTCCAAACATCTTGTTGAAACTTTGTT
>CAYPVY010000123.1:0-3207 GCA_964414305.1 uncultured Nitratifractor sp. | reverse complement strand
CCCTCAACCTCATAACCCTCTCTTTGCAGTAAAACAGAAGTTACAGTAGAATCAACTCCCCCACTCATACCAACCAAAACTCTACCCATAATAAAACCTTTAAAAAATCTCTATAATTTCTATATAAACTTTTTCTTCAAAATATATATTTACCTTTGCATAATCTCTACTCTTTGTCTCTAAAATAGCCTCTATAGGTAGTTTTGAGACTATTGCATTTGTAAATATCTCTCTATCTTCTAATTCAATTCTTAATCTTATATTATCTTTTTTTATTTTATTTTTGTATTTTTTTATCTTTTTGTTTAATCTAATCATTAAATAGTTACTATTTGCTTCTAATTTGCACTCAACATATTCATTATTATCTTCTAAAATAGCATCCAAATAATTATCATCTATCTTCAACCAAGAGCTTTCCTTAAGCTCTATTAGATTTTTATATTCAAATTCCAAATTTATAAAAACTCTTTTTGTAGGGTTTATCTGGCTTAAACCCATAGCTTGTAAATTATTCATATTATTGACCAATAAAATACTCTAATATAGCTCTTTTTGATGCAATCTTTAAATCTTTTGGCACATTTTGTCCAGTAGTCATAAATGATACTGGTAATTTTGTATCCAAAAGAAATGCTATCAAATTCCCACTATTTTTTGTCTCATCAAATTTTGTAACAATCAATCTATCAATGTTTAAAAATGAAAAATGCTCATAAATATCTTTTAAATCTACATATTTAGTAGATGCTGAAACAACTAAATTAACTGAGCTATCTTTGTTTGCTCCACTTCTATATAATTTTACAGTATTTAATAGTTTTTCTATATCATAAGGCGAACTTCCAGCAGTATCTAAAAATATCAACTCTTTACTACTTAAGCTATCTAATAGATTATTAAGCTCATTAGCCCCTTCTATACAAAAATAATCAATTCCTAAACTTTTTGCATAAAATCCTAGTTGTTCAAATGCTCCAACCCTATAATTATCTAAATTTACTATTGCAATAGATTGTGGTTTAACTCCTTTGTTCAAACACCAAGCTACAATCTTTGCTAAAGTAGTAGTTTTTCCAACTCCTGTAGGTCCTACAAACAAATTTATTCTACTATCAATTGGTGCTTTTGCTATCTCTATAGCCTCTTCTATCTCTTCTAATACGAAAGATAAAAGCAAAGATTTATCTTCTGCTACTTGAGTGCCACTAAATGGGTCTAGCATATAATCTACCCAATCTTTATTCAAGCCTTTATTTATTAAGATTTCTTTTATCTCTTCTATATGACCTTGTTTTAAATCACTAGGAGCTAAAGCCTCTTTCATTTTATCCATTTTAGATTTTAAAACTTTTATCTCTTCTAGTAAAGCTTCTTCTTCATCTATGCCTGAATATTTTTTGAATATCTCTTCTTCTATTTCAATAGTAATCTCTGCTCTTAAATTACCATTTTCATCTCTATATTGTGTAGCTTTAATAACTTTAAAATTATCTATTGAGCCATATTTTTGTATAGCTAATTTATAAGCTTCAATAGGTGTGGGTGCGACAAAACTCTCTTTAAGCATCTATTTCCCTTTAAATATTTTAATGGTTTTAATACACTTTCTCTACTTTTCCATCCATAGTGTGGAATTATTAATTTTGGAAAATCATTTATTACTCTTTTTTCATAAAATATTATATCTAAATCTAGAGTTCTTGGAGCATCTTTGAACTCTCTTTTTCGTCTAAATTTTTTTTCAAGACTTTGAATATACCTTAAAAGTTCATATGGTTGTAGCTTTGTTGAGACTAAAATAATACTATTATAAAAATATGCTTGTTTAGTATATCCAAAAGGAGGGTTTTTATATAAAACAGAAGTTGCTAATATTTTAATAATACCATCTCTTCTTATTTTAAATAATAAATGATTAAATAATCTTTTACTATCCCCTACATTTCCCCCTATTCCTATAATTGAAATATTATTTTTGCATTTATATTTATTAGTATTAAAAGGAAAAGTCTTACTCTTTATAATTTTTTTATTATTTTTAATCGTTTTGTATAAAAAACCACTCAAGAAAGACCCTTTACATTATTATAGCTCTTGAATCTTTCATATAAACCATATCCTCTATACGAATACCAAACTCCCCTTCTATATAAATTCCTGGCTCAATGGTAAATACCATTCCATCTTCAATTATTGTCTCACTTCTACTTGAAATGTATGGCATCTCATGAATATCAAGCCCTACTCCATGACCTGTTGAGTGAACAAAATATTTACCAAATCCTGCTTTTTCTATCACATCTCTTGCAATTTTATCAATATCTTTAGCTTTCATTCCACTTCTAGCTTTTTTGATAGCTTTATCATGAGCTTTTAAGACTGTGTCATATGCTTTTTGTATCTTTTTTGAGCTAAAGTTCTGTTTGTATAAAAAATTTATATCTTCATCAAAAAGAGTCGTTCTTGTTCTATCTGAACAGTATCTTTTATACTTTACACCAGCATCAAGAAGTATTAAATCACCTTTTTTTAAGAGCTTATTTGTAGGTGTAGCGTGAGGTTTTGCTGCATTTTCACCAATTGCTAAAATTGGCTCAAAGCTAATTTGTCTATGTCCAAAATCTCTTAAAATTGACTCTGCCATAAAGTTTAACTCTAGCTCACTCTTTCCTTCTAAAGATTTTAATTCATTTGCAATTTTTTTAAAACATTTTTTACCAATCTTAACTGCTTTTTTGAGTTTTTTTATCTCATCTTCTCTTTTGATTAATCTTTTTTTATGAGAAAAGTTGTTTTGAAATTTAAATTTTACTGGAGTGTTTGATTTGAGCCTCTCAAAATCAAAAATATTCCATTCCATTGGGTCAATTACTATTTTTTTTATTTTACTTTTATTTAGAAGTTTTATTAGGGTATCTAATAAGGAGTTACTAATTAAAACTTTAGCATTGTTGATACTCTCTTTTGCATCAATTGCATATCTACCATCAGTAATAAAATAACTTTCACTACCAAGCTTTAAAAAAATTGCATTATCACAGCTATAATTGCACTCATAATAGAGTGCATTCTCATTTTTATATACAATATAATTCATTAAGACTCTTGATTTTGAGTTTCTGCCTCTTTTAATGCTTGAATTTCACTCATAATTTGCAACATTCCAATCATTGCTAGATGATACCCAAAAGGTCCAACACCAGC
>CAYPVY010000122.1:0-3261 GCA_964414305.1 uncultured Nitratifractor sp. | reverse complement strand
ATATAAGCAACTAATTTTTTCACAATATAACCTTTTTTTAAACAATTTAATGTAATTATACTATCATATTGTTAATTTTGGAGAAAAAAATGAGTATCCACACGGATAAAAAGAGAAAGATAACTGTAAAAACAATATCGAATATGAAAGGCAAAGAGAAGATTGTAATGATTACTGCATATGATGCTCTCTTTGCTAATCTTTTTGAGTCCCAAGTTGATATGATACTTGTAGGCGATAGTTTAAATATGAGTTTTTTGGGTAAAAATGATACACTAAGTAGCACAATGGATCAAATGATTTATCATACAAAAGCAGTTTGCAATGGAGCAAAGACTCCTTTAATAGTGTTTGATATGCCATTTGGAAGCTATAATACAAAAGAAGAGGCATTAAAAAATGCAATAAGAGTTTATAAAGAAACTGATGCTGATGCTATTAAAATAGAAGGTGGCAAAGATAGAGCCGAAATTGTTAGATATCTAACAAAAAATGGAATTGCTGTTATTTCTCATATTGGCTTGATGCCTCAATTTGTCCGAGGTGAGGGGGGTTATATTGTTCGTGGCAAAACGAAAGAAGATGAAGAAGAGCTGTTAAAAGATGCTAAAATATTAGAAGAGGCAGGAGCTTTTATAGTTTTATTAGAGGGAATTAAAAAAGATGTGTCTAAAAAGATTACACAATCACTTAAAGTTCCAACTATAGGTATAGGTGCAGGTGAAGGATGTGATGGTCAGGTATTAGTATGGAGTGATATGTTTGGATTTTTTGAGGAGTTTAAACCCAAATTTGTAAAAAGATATTTAGATGGTGCTAGGCTTATTAGAGAATCTCTACAAGAGTATGTAAATGAGGTTAAAAGTGGAAAATTTCCAACAGATGAATATAGTTATTAAGGAGTAAAGTATGAGAGTAGTTTTATTAGTAATATCACTATTGTTTTTATTTAATGGATGCGTTAATAGTAATGGGAGTGTTAACAAAGTAGGAGAATATTTAAATGATACTGCTTTAATAGCAAAAGTAAAAGCATCGTTGTTTGACCAAACAGGATTAGAAGCATTTGATATTCATGTAAATAGCTATAATGGTATAGTTCAACTTAGTGGTTTTGTAGATACAGATATTCAAAAAGAGTTAGCGGGACAAATAGCAAGAAATGTAGATGGTGTTAGAGAAGTTGTAAATAATATAATTGTAAAATCTTAAAATTAAAGAGAGTAAATGGAGAGAGTAGTCGAAATAGAGAAGTTTAGTGGTGAAGAGTATATAGAAAATACTCTAAGACCTAGTAAGTGGGATGAGTATATAGGTCAAGAGAGAATTAAATCTAATTTAAAAGTTTTTATAGAAGCATCAAAAAAAAGAGGAGAAGCTCTTGACCATGTTCTTTTTTTTGGTCCTCCAGGTCTTGGTAAAACAACCCTATCTAATATAATAGCTTCACAGATGGGGACAAATATTAAAACTACTGCAGCTCCAATGATAGAAAAGAGTGGGGATTTAGCAGCATTACTTACTAATATAGAAGAAGGTGATATATTATTTATTGATGAAATACATAGATTGACTCCAGCAGTTGAAGAGATTTTGTATCCAGCGATGGAGGATTTTAGGCTTGATATAATTATTGGCTCAGGTCCAGCTGCTCAAGCAGTTAAAATAGATTTGCCAAAATTTACTCTAATTGGTGCAACTACAAGAGCTGGAATGCTTAGCAATCCTCTTAGAGAAAGATTTGGTATGCACTTTAGAATGGAGTTTTATAGTGAAGATGAATTATCACAGATTATAAAACAAGCAAGTGTAAAATTAAATAAAAAGATAGAGGATAATTCAGCTAAGGAGATAGCAAAAAGAAGCAGAGGAACTCCTAGAATTGCTCTAAGATTACTTAGAAGAGTTAGAGATTTTGCAGATGTAAAAGAAGAAGATATTATATCTATAGAAACAACAAAATTTGCACTTAACCAATTAGGTGTAAATAGTGTTGGTTTTGATGAGCAAGATATTAAATTATTAGAGTTGCTAATTGGTGCAAAAGGTAAACCAATGGGACTCTCTACGATAGCTGCTGCACTAAGTGAAGATGAAGGAACAATTGAAGATGTAATTGAGCCTTACTTAATAGCTAATGGATATATAGAAAGAACTGCTAGGGGAAGGGTTGCTACCCCAAAAGCATATGAACTTTTTAAATTAAGTGCACCTACTAAAGAAGGAGTATTATTTGAATAAATCAACCAAACTACCACTAGTTTTATTTGCATTAGGTCTTTTTGCAGCTTATTCTATTTATAAACCTTTTATTTTACCAATTGTTGTTGCAATGTTATTGGCTATGGCAACAACAAATGTTACAAGAGCAATTAGTGATTATGTTAAATCTAAAAAAATTGCAACTTTTATAATGACAATATTGATGATACTTCTTATATTGGCGCCAATAGCATATATAGCCACTACAGGTATTCAATATTTAACAACTTTAGATTTTAATTCATTAAATGATATTTTAAATAAATTAAAGAATCTGTTAAAAGATATACCATATATTAGTAAGTATGCAAAAGAGTATTTAACAATAGAAAAAGTTCAACCAATTATTCAAAATATAACTATTTATATAGGAACTTTAGGTTCTAAAGGAATTAATTTTATTAAAGACTCATTTTTGGTAGTTATTTTTTATTCTTTTATAGTTTACAATCAAGATAAAGTTAATCAATTTTTAAGGAAGATGATTTCCTCTAATAGTGGTAAACTTAGAATGATAGATGAGGTTTCATCAACAATGGAGATTGTATTTTATTCAATTATAGTTACAGCAATTTTTGAAGGAATGTTATTTGGTGTTTTTATATCTTTTTATGGATTTAATGGGCTTTTCTTGGGCTTTGCATATGGATTTGCATCTTTGATACCAGTTATTGGAGGTCTTATCGTTTGGTTGCCTGTATCATTAGTAGCTTGGACAAAGATTGATATAAATACAGCAATTACAATTGCTTTATATTCAATTATTGTAATTTCAATTATAGCCGATACCTTTGTAAAACCAATTATTATTAAATTAATTAAAGAGAAATTATTAAGAAGCACAACTAAAATAGATGAGCTATTAATATTCTTTTCAATACTTGCTGGTATGGGAAGTTATGGATTTTGGGGTATGATTTTGGGTCCTGCAATTACAACTTTTCTAATAGCTACTACAAAAGCTTATTTAGAGCAGTCTAAATAAGTTACAAAAATACC
>CAYPVY010000121.1:0-3326 GCA_964414305.1 uncultured Nitratifractor sp. | reverse complement strand
ATGAATCAACAAATGATGGCTCTTTATCAAAAACATGGTGCAAATCCAATGGGTGGTTGTTTGCCTATGTTGCTTCAAATTCCAATATTTTTTGCTCTATATAGAGTGTTATTGAATGCAGATGAATTACAAGGAGCTCCGTGGATTTTATGGATTCAAGATTTATCTAGACAAGATCCATATTTTGTATTGCCAATATTAATGGGTCTTACTATGTATATACAACAAAAAATAACACCAAATACTATGACTGATCCAATGCAACAAAAGATTTTTCAATTTTTACCTGTAGTTATGACAATTTTCTTTGTTACTTTCCCTTCGGGATTGGTTTTGTATTGGTTAACAAACAATATTTTAACAATAGCACAACAGATATATATTAATAAAGCATATGAAAAATATAAAGAAAAAGTTAAAAATAAGAAAAAAAATAGTTCGGAGTCATAATATGATTAAGAGATATGAAGCTAACAGTTTAGAGGAGGCTTGTTCTTTAGCTGTAAAAGATTTGAATATTCCTATAGAAGAGTTGGAATATGAAATAATTCAATATCCATCAAAAGGTTTATTAGGGCTTTTTGCAAAAAAGGCAATTATTGTTGTAGCTAATAGCCCAAAAGAGCCTTCAAAAAAAGATGATATAAAAAGTGAAGAGATAAATATTACAAAAGATAATCAAGAGCTAGAAGATAGTAATGAGAGTAAAAATAGTAATTTAAATAAAATCTCAAATGATTTATTAGATAGTGGTGAAAAAGAGATATTTGATTCATTCTATGGTAATACTACAAAAGAGTTTGAAGAAAAAAATTATGAAACTATTGATGCTAAAAGCTTAGAAGATGAGATTAAAAGATTACTAGGGTTAAGCTGTTTTAATTTGGATACAATTGAAGTAGATATAGAAGATAATACTGCATATGTATTTATAGATGGTGAAGATGCAGCTTTGTTAATAGGAAAAGAAGGATATAGATATAATGCACTATCATATCTACTTTTTAATTGGATTAATTCAAAATATGGTTTATATCTAAAGCTAGAAATCGCACAATTTTTAGCTTCTCAACAAGATATGATTAAAAATCAATTACAACCAGTTATTGAGCATGTTAAAAAAGAAGGTTGGGGTAGAACAAAAGAGCTTAATGGAATTTTGGTTCAAATAGCTCTTGAGTATTTAAGAGATGTTTTTCCAAATAAATATGTTGCAATTAAGAAAAATATGAAAAGTGGTGAAAGATATATTGTCATAAATGAGTTTAGTAAAAAGTAATGAGTGATACAATAGCAGCAATTGCAACTGCAACAGGTGTTGGATCTATTGCAATAATTAGAGTTAGTGGAAGTAGGGCACTAGATATTGCTTATAAATTAACTCATAAAGAGTCATTAAAAGTTAGAGAAGCTACATTAACCTCTTTATATAATAAAGATAACAATCTAATAGATCAAGCAATTGTTATTTACTTTAAATCTCCAAATAGTTTTACGGGTGAGGATATTGTAGAGTTTCAATGCCATGGAGGGCTAGTAGTTGCTCAAGAGATTTTAGATACTACAATATATCATGGAGCTAGATTAGCTGAACCTGGAGAATTTACAAAAAGAGCATTTTTTAATGGTAAGATTGATTTAAGTGAAGCTGAAGCTATTGCTAAAATGATTGAGACTAAAAGTGTTGATGGAGCTAAAATTATTGCTAGACAACTAAAAGGTGAGCTTAGTTATTATGTAAATGATATTAGAGATAAATTAATTAAAATATTAGCACACTCTGAGGTAATGATTGATTATGCCGAAGATGATATACCAAGTGATATTTCAAATAATTTACAAAATACATTATTGAGTGTAAAAAAAGATTTAGAGAATCTTTTAGCATCATCTATAAGAAGAAGAGGTATAATTGAAGGATTTTGGTTGGCAATTATTGGTAAACCAAATGTTGGGAAAAGTTCAATTTTAAATAAGATGCTAAATTATGATAGAGCAATTGTTAGTGATATTGCAGGGACTACTAGAGATTCTATTGAAGAACAAATAAAGATAGGAAGCCATTTAGTAAGAGTAGCTGATACTGCTGGTATTAGAGATGCTAAAGATAAAATAGAAAAGTTAGGTGTGGATAGATCTATTAAATGGATTGAAGAGTCCGATATTATAGTTGCCGTGTTTGATGCATCAAAAAGTATTGATAAAGAGGATGAGAAGATACTTAATTTAATAAAAAAAATTAAAGATAAATATGTTATCGTAGCTCTTAATAAGATTGATAAAGAGATAGTAATTGATACTTCTTTGTTTAAAGATTTTGATGTTGTTAAGATTAGTGCAAAAAAATCAATTAATGAATTGTTGTCTAAAATTGAAAAGTTATTAAACACTTTATCTAAAAGTGATGAATTGATACTTATATCAAATAGACAAATTGATTCTGTAAAAAAGGCTATCAATGAGGTAAATAATTCATTAGAACATCTTCAAAGTTTTCAGTTAGAATTTTTTAGTTATCATATTAATAGTGCAATTGAAGCCCTAAATGAGATAACTAAACCTTATAGACACGAAGAGTTGCTAGATAAAATGTTTAGTGAGTTTTGTTTGGGTAAATAATTGCTATTTAATTTAATAAGTGTATAATTTTATTATATATAATGTATATGGAGTGTCATAATGAATATATTAAAAAAAATATCTTTTATAATAGTTATATCTTATATTTTTAGTGGATGTGTAATATATAGACAAACTACACTAAATCCTATATATCAAACTAGTGAAGCAAATTTAGGAACACCAGTAGATGGAAATGGAGTAAATACAGATATAAGTGGGAATGTTACTAATAGTTCAGTAAATGTTAATGAAACATTAAATACTGGTGGTGTAATTACTCCTGTTTCAAAAAATAATATTACAAGTAAAAATAAAACTATAGTAAAAAGAATACCATTTCCAGTAAATGAATATAAAAGTTTAGCAACAACTGGTTCTGCAACCGTAAAAGGACAAATATATGTAATTGCTCCAAATGGAAATAAGGTATTTGGTAGAAATACAAGATTATATCTAAATCCAGTTACAAGTTATTCTACACAATGGTATAATGAAAGTTACCTAGGTGGAGCTAAAATGTCAAAAGTTGATTCTAGATTATTTAATTATTTAAAATTTACAACTTCTGATACAAATGGTAATTTTGAGTTTTTAAATGTGCCAAGTGGGAGTTACTATTTAATAGGTGTTGTAAAGTGTGGAACTGCTTGTGGATATGATAGAGTTAAAAATATAAGAATAGCTAAAAAGATATCTGTATTAGG
>CAYPVY010000120.1:0-3330 GCA_964414305.1 uncultured Nitratifractor sp. | reverse complement strand
TGATAATTGATATTTAAATATTTATTATTGGGTTTATATATTACTAGTTGATTTAATACTCTTCTACCCCTTTACACCTCTACACCATTACACCTTCTAAAGGGTTTTGTAATTTACGCATTTAGCTTTTAAATATAATCTTAAGAATCTAGGCACTCTACTTTAACTCTTCTATCTCCTGCTTTTATATCAAAATTTTCAATATTACAATTTTTTAGATAAACTTTGATTGTATTATGATCTATAAAAGATACATCAGTCTCTAATGGAAATTGTAAATCATTTAATATATCATGAGCATTTTTTGGTGGAAAATATATAGCATAGCTTACTCCACTTTTTAATTTCAAACTTTCACCATTTCCTTCAGTTTCAATAATCTCTAAAGCAGGTTTTATTGTTTTAAAACTCCAAGTTTTACTAAACTCTTTGTTACCTACTCTATATTTAACTATAGCTTTATATTTTGTATTAAACTTTAATCTTTTTATTGGAAATAGGGCAAATTGATTCTTTGTAAATTTACCATTAGGATCACTTTGTTTATCCATAAATAGACTATCAACCTCTCTATCTCCTTGATATAGTTTAAATGAATCTACTTTAACATCTTTATAGTAATAATCATTAAATTCTATACTTATAGGAAAGCCACTAACATCATATTGAGGTAGAGGGTCTGGATCTTCATTGTAAAATACTACTTGAGCATCAGTTTGTTTATCGTATGGAAAAACAACAATCTTTGGATTTGCTCTTTTTAGAAAATTTATTGCCTCTTCATAATCATTTTTGGAGGCTTTAATATTGCTATTTTTACAAAAATTAGTGTAATAAGATTTTGAAATAGGATTGTTTTGTGAGCATAATCTAACTAAATTTGAATTTCCCATATCATATACAAAAGCTGTAATTTTATGATCCTTTTCATCTTGTTTTACGCCAACTCCAATCTCATCAATCTTGTTAGATAAAAAACCAAACCTATGATATATAGCACTAAATAAGCTTGATACTGAAGATTTAGCATCTGGAGTATTAGAAGATAGATTTTCACTTACACTTTTTGATATGTAATTTACAAATAGTGTTCTATCAAGAGGTCTTTTTCCTACAAAAAATTTATGTCCTTCTATCTCAAAATGAGATGATTCTCTATTAGCAACTAGATAATTTGCATGTAAAGAGGCTGCTTTTTGTAGGTTTTGGTTTGGAATCAAACTATTTAGACCAACTTTTGACCTAATAGAATTAATTAAATCTTTTGCAATAAGAGCTTCATAAGCTTCATCTATTTTTGGCAATTTAACATTCACAACCTTCTTTTGATTGTCAAAAGAGAATATTGCCCAACTTATAGAACCAACTAAGATAATTATAAATAGTATCAATTTCATTTCAGACCTACCAAAATTTTTTATAAATTATATATTAAAATTAATTTAGTCTGAATTTATCTAACAAAATGAAATAATTATGAGAAATTTTTAGCTACTTTTAATATTGCCTCTTTTAGAGCCTCTTTTTCTAACTCTTTTATTTTATTGTAATACTCTTGATATGATAAATTTTCTTTATTTATAGATTTTTGAACTATTATTTCTCCATCATCTAATTTTTCTGTTACATAATGGACACTTACTCCTCCATCTTCAAATTCATCGTTATAGCTTCTTTTGATTGCATCTAAGCCTTTGTGTCTAGGCAAAAGGGATGGATGTAGATTTATTGATTTAATATTCTTAGTAAAAATAGGAGTTAAAATTCTCATAAATCCAGCTAATACAGTAAAGTCTGCATCATATTTGATAATCTTATTTACTACTATTTTATCAAAATCTTCTCTATTTTTAAAATCTTTTGAATTAACTATTTCAAGAGGTATATTATAATCTTTTGCATATTTGATTCCATAAGCTTTTGGATTATTTGTTAAAGCTAAAACTACATCTATCTCTTTTTGATGAAGATTATCCAAAATATATTTTAAATTTGTCCCATTTCCACTAAATAAAATTGCTATCTTTTTCATAGCGAAATATTATCTAAAATTAACTAAATAAAATAAAAATTACAAAAAATGATATAAAATTTAAAGATATATAGAAAATATGGTAAATATTTAAATAAATAATGCTATTATTTTATAATTTAAAACCAAAAAATGGAGTATCTATGAGAAACAGTATATTAATAGTAACGCTATCACTAATATTGAGTGGATGTGGAGGTAGTTATATTGATAGTAAAATCAAATATGATAATGATTTACCTAAGCAAGATAGTAATACAAAAAATACTCAAAAAAAGAGTGCTAACAACCAAGCTCAAAGTGAACTAGATAAAGTTCCACAAATTTCACAAGAAGAAAAAGAGAGATTTCTAGATGCAATTAATAGTGCTAGAGCTGATACTCAAGATTGTGGGGAGTATGGTGTATTTCCTCCTGCACCACCACTAAAGTGGAGTGATGAACTTTACAAAGCGGCATATGAACACACCCAAGATATGGCACTTAATGGGATAGTTGAGCATGATGGAACAAATAGTGATACAGATTGGACAGCACAAAAATTAGAACTAGGTAGAGGAAGCCACTTTTATGAGAGAATTGTAAATAATGGATACTATGAGTATTGGATAGTTGAAGAAAATGTTGCAGGTGGAACATATTTTGATAATCCAGAGGTAGTAGTTCAAGCTTGGCTTGATAGCCCAGGACATTGTAAAAATTTAATGAACAAAGATGTAAAAGAGGTTGGTATGGCTCATGTTAAGGCTAATACCAAATATACTCACTATTGGTCTCAAGAATTTGGTTTAAGAGATAATTAAAATGAAATATATTAAATTTTTAAATATATTAGCTCTAATGCTTTTTATCTCTTCTTGTGAAGATAAAACTATAAGTAATTATAAAGCTAAAGAGACTGCTCCTAAAAATGTCTCAAGAAGTATAATTTCAATTAAAGATACTCAAAAAGAGAGATTTTTAGATGCAATTAATAATGCTAGAGCTGATACTCAAGATTGTGGTAAATATGGTATTTTTCCTCCAGCACCGCCTATAAAGTGGAACGATGCTTTATACAAAGCCGCATATGAGCATTCTCAAGATATGGCACTTAATGGAATAGTTGAGCATGATGGAACAAATAGTAGTAGTGATTGGACTGCAATTGAGAAAAATCTAGGTAGAGGAAGTCACTTTTATGAGAGAATAGAGAATAATGGATATAGCAATTATATAATTACAGCAGAAAATATAGCTGGAGGAACATATTATGATACTCCAGAGATTGTTGTAAAAAAATGGCTTGAGAGTCCGGG
>CAYPVY010000119.1:0-3360 GCA_964414305.1 uncultured Nitratifractor sp. | reverse complement strand
AAGTAGTCATTTGCTACCTAAATGCTGGTGCTTGGGAGAATTGGCGAGAAGATGCGGACCAATTTAAACAAGAAGATTTAGGAAATAATTTAGATAATTGGGAGGGCGAAAAGTGGCTAAACATAAAAAGCCAAAATGTTCAAGATATTATGCTAAAGAGATTAGACTTAGCCAAAGTAAAAGGTTGTGATGGCATAGAACCAGATAATATAGATGGATATGCGAATAATACAGGAATAAACTTAAGTTATAAAGAGCAACTATCTTACAACAAATTCTTAGCTAAAAATGCTCATAAAAGAGGCTTACTAATAGCTTTAAAAAACGATTTAGAACAAATAAAAGATTTAGTTAATAATTTTGATTTAGCAATAAATGAATCTTGCCACAAATATAATGAATGCAACAAACTAAGTCCATTTATTAAGCAAAATAAACCAGTGCTAAATGCTGAGTATGACCAAAGTTATCTACAAAAAAGCAAGTTTAAAAGATTGTGCAAATCATCAAAAAAGCTTGGCATAACAACAGCTATATTTAGCTTAGATTTAGATGGCACATTATATAAAAGTTGCAAGGATATCCAATGAAAAAAAATCTATTTGAAATGGGTGCAAAGTTTGAAGATGGTTGGAGTAGTGATAATAAAATAAAAAAGAGAGTTGAAAAAAGAGAGGTAAAAAGAGCAAAAGAGCATAAGCTACATTTTTCAAAAGAGAAGAGAAGAGGTAAAATAGTAACCGTAATAGAGCCATTTTTTTTAGAAGATAAAGAGTTAAAAGAGTTACTAAAAGAGCTAAAGTCAAAAATAGGTTGTGGAGGAACTACAAAAGATAACTATATAGAGCTTCAAGGAGATGTAGAACAAAAAGCTAAAGCTATATTAATATCAAAAGAGTATAAAATTAAATAGACACTAAAATTACATTATTTATCTTAAATTAATTACTATTTTATATATTGCTATTATTTTATCGATATAAATTAAATAATATATGCTATAATACCTTTGATAAATTTTTTTATTTTAGGGACAAAATATGTTTAATAATTTAATTAACAAACTTTTACTTATATTACTATTTTCTACATACATAAATGCAGGAACATGTAATTTAGATACAAACTTAGTTCAAGGTGGCTCTTTTGAGAATAGCAATGATTTAAGTAAATGGAGTAAAATAAGCGGAAATGCAACTCCAAAAATTGGCAAATACAGTTCAAATTGGGCTGGTAGTCCTCCACATGGGGCTGGAAAATTCTTTTTATATGCGAGTGGAAGTAGCGTTATTATAGAACAAACTATAGATTTGTCCAATTGTAATTTTGTAAATAACTATGATTATAAGTTTGGTGTATATCTTGGAGGATATGGTGATGGTGATAGTATTAGAGTTCAACTTCTATTTAAAAACAAACATAATCAAACAATTTCTCAATATGATACCCACTACTATACCTCTAAAAAACAAATGAAATATTTTTACAATAAAAGTAGTTTACCACAAGGAGCAACAAAAGCTGTTATACAAATATCAATTAAAAGAAATCGAGGAAATGATGCAGATGGATATGCTGATTTAGTAAATTTTACTATTACAAGACCACCTACATTTAAAGAGGAGTTTACAGATTTTGAAATAATAAACTCTCTTAATAGCAGATTAATCCGAGGAAACTTTGCAATTGCTGGAAATACTGTAACTTGCTTAACAAACAAAACTTATGGATTTGGAGGAACTTGTCAAGATAGTCAGGCAAAATACCAAACAGACAATACAAGAGTTGTTAAATATATAGATATAGATAATGATAGTAGAACTTGGAACTCATCTTCATCATATATAGAATTACCAAGTAGTTATGAAGAGCAGGATGATGGTTCAGGAATTGCTTGGGTTGGGCTATTTTGGCAAGGAACAATTGGATATACAAAATATAGACCTTTAAGATATGCAAAGAAAAATGGTAATAGCTATCGATATATTTATACTGGAAAAGGAACAAATATAACTTGGAGAAATATAAATTTTGAAAATACAAATGCAAATAAAATATTATTAAAAATAAATAATAAAGATTATATTGAAGTTAATGCTAATAGAGTTAATTATAATAGATTTAGCAGTGTAGTTTCTTATGCTGCATTTGCAGACATTACACAAATTGTCAAAGATGCAAAGCTGAAAAAAGGAAAAAATATTTTTCAAATTGCAAACTTGGTTGCTGGTGAAGGTAGAGAAGAAACAACTGGAAACTTTGGAGGATGGTCTATCGTTGTTATTTACAAAGAGGATTTAAGTGGAAGAGTTAGAAGTATATCATCATACTATGGATTTGTAAATGCATACGATAATAAGCCAGTTAAAATTTCTGGCTTAAGATTACCTAAAAATGGAGAGATCTCTTCAAAAGCTGCACTATTTTCTGGAGAAGGAGAATATCTTTATGGTAAGAATGAGAATTATAACAATTATTATGATTGGATAAAGATAAGTAATAAAGAGACAACAAACTATCAATACATGCCAGATGCAAATGGCAATCCCTTACCAACTCAAGGTGTAGGAAATAGAGATAATATATTTGATGCTCACTTAAGTGGTATAAAAAGAGACCATATAGATGGAAAGTTTAATGATTTACAAACTAATAATGATGGAGTAGATGTAGATTTATTTAATCTATCAAAAGTTATGAAAGAGTATAGAGATAATAATACTAATATTGATACTATTTACTTAAAAATGCTTAGTAATAACGATTATGTTACACCTAGTATGATTATATTTGCAACTGAACTATATACTCCAAAAGTTTGTTATGATTATAGTCTAAAACTTGGAGATTATGCTAGTATAACTCCTCAAGATAGAAACTTTAGTGTTAATAAGGTTGCTAACTTACCACTTGAACTAAAAGTAATGATTAGAAATGAGGAGGCAGATTTTGATTTAATAGATAGTAAACTTAGTGCCTCATTTACCCCAAATGATGTATTTGAGTATAAACAAGGAGAGAGTAAATACTCACCTCCAAATACATATACATATAAAGATGCTATTGAGACTGATTCAAATAAAGGAGAGATTGCAATAGGAGATAGTGTGTCAACTGAGGGAGGAACTCTTAGCTCAAATATAAGAAACTATGCAAAACTATACTATAGCTTTAAAAAAGATATATTTGAAGGGAAAGTAGATATTACACTAGATACTAAAATCTCTTTTGATGGTGTTAATAAAATTCCATACACACTAAGCACTTCAGCACCAAGTGATTCACCATTTCACCTTGATAGATGTCCTACAAATCAAACATATGATCCAGTGTATGGTATTATTAATGTAGAAAGGGGTG
>CAYPVY010000118.1:0-3410 GCA_964414305.1 uncultured Nitratifractor sp. | reverse complement strand
ACAGAGCAAACTCTTTTATCTCTTTTCATTGCAATATCAAATGCAACTTTTGCAATTCTTTCTATCTCGCCTCTAGTATATACCATAGTATTAAAAGCTTTTTCATTTGAATACTCTCTTGGCTCACCAAAATAAATTCCACCTGTTAATTCACGAACTACCATAATATCTACACCTTTTACTACATCACTCTTTAGTGTAGATGCATTGATAAGTTCATCATAAACTGTTGCAGGGCGTAAATTAGCAAATGTTCCCATCTCTTTTCTCAATCCCAATAAACCAGTTTCTGGTCTTAAGTGTCTCTCAAGATTATCCCATTTTGGACCGCCTATTGCACCAAATAAAACAGCATCAACTCTTTTTACTCCAGATATTGTTTCTGGAGGTAAGGGAACTCCTGTCTCATCAATTGCTGCACCACCCAATAAAAACTCTTCATAGTTTAAATCAAATCCAAACTTTGAAGCTGTAGCATCTAAAACATTTATTGCTTCATCAACTATTTCTGGACCAATGCCATCACCTTTTATAATACCAATTTTATATACTTTATTCATATTTTAAGCTCCTTTTTGTGCTATCTCTTTTTTGGCATACTCAATCAAACCACCAGCATCAACCAACTCTTGCATAAAAGGAGGGATTGGATTAAATTTATAAATTTTATTTGTAGTTTCATTTATAATCTCTCCTCTATCCATATCAATAGTTATAATATCACCTTCACTTATCTCATCTGCTTCTTTAAGTTCAAATATTGGAAGCCCCATATTAAAAGCATTTCTATAAAATATTCTAGCAAATGTAGGTGCAACAACTGCTGCCACTCCAGCCTCTTTTAAAGCAATAGGAGCATGCTCTCGGCTACTTCCACAGCCAAAATTATCTCCTGCAACTATTATATCACCTTTTTGCATCTTTTGAGTAAATTTTGGGTCTGCATCTTCCATAATATGCTTTGCCAACTCCTTAGGATCGCTTGTATTTAAGTATCTTGCTGCAATTATAATATCAGTATCTATATTTTTACCAAATTTCCAAACTTTTCCTCTCACAAATTATCCCTTGTAAAATTTTTTTGCGATTATACCCAAATTTTACTCTTTTTAAAATAAAGCTTATAAGAAGTTACTAAAATATAACTTTTTTTACTATTTTTACAAAAAAAGTTTAAAAATGTAACAAATTACTAAAATTTTGGGTATAATATATATCTTAAAAATTAAATATATTTTAAAACTTCAAAAATTTATTAGGAGCTTCCCTTTATGGCTACAAAAAAGAAAACTGATCCATTAGAAATTATAGAAAAAGAGTTTAGTAAATTAAAGAAAAATTCATTAGCAACTTATGAAAATATCGTTAAACACTTTGAGAAAGCACCTACAGCAGCACAAGCAAAAAAGATAAAATCATTAGCAAAAAAATATAATATAAAAATTGTTTCAGCATCTGAATATGCAAAATTTATAAATGACCAAAAAGAAAAAGAGCTAGAGAGTGAAAGAATTGCAGCATATGATGCTGAAATTGAAGATGAATTTGATATTACAAAAGATAAAGAGTTATTAGAGTGGAGCAGGAGTGATAGCCCAGTTAGAATGTATCTTAGAGAAATGGGTAAGATTCCTCTACTTACAAAAGAAGAAGAGATAGAGCTTAGTCAAAGAATTGAAGAGGGTGAAGATATAATTATTGATGCAATTTGCTCAGTTCCATATTTGATTGATTATATTTTAAATTACAAGGAGCCTCTATTAAATAGAGAAAGAAGGGTTAAAGAGCTTTTTAAAAGTTTTGAAGATAGCGATGAGACAGAAGATGAAGAAGAAGCAGATATAGAAATAGAGGTTGAAGCTGAAGATAGTGATGAAGAAGAAAATAGCGAAAACAAAAAAGATAAAAAACCAAAACTTGATAAAAGAAGTCAACAAGTTATAGAAAAATTCAAAGCTTTAGATAAAGCAAAAAAAGATTGGATGAAAGAGAAAGAAAAATATGATGCTTTGGTTGAGAGTGGTGAAGCATCTGAAGATGCTATTTTTCATCAACAACTAAAAGTAGCACACAAAAAGCATCTATTAAAAGAAGCTTTATTAAATCTTGGACCAACAAGCAAATTAATAAATGAACTTGTAAAAGCAATTGAAACAGCACTAAAGAGTGATGACTCTTTTGATAGAGAGCTTAAAAAACTTGAATATAAGCTTCAGCTATTTAACGACCAACTTCGTGCAGAGCATCAAAAGATTTTAGATAATATAATAAATATGAGCAAAGAAGATATCGCAGCAGCTGTTCCTGAAGCTACGATGGTTAGCACTTATGTTCAAATTAAAAAGTTATTTGAAACAAAAGAGGCTAGTAAAAATAGTTTCAACCTAGACCCAGATAAACTTCAAGAGATATTACAACAGATAAAAATTGGTAAAAACAAGAGCGAAAAAGCAAAAGTAAGAATGGCTAAATCTAACCTAAGGCTAGTAGTATCAATTGCTAAAAGATATACCAATAGGGGCTTACCATTTTTGGATCTAATTCAAGAAGGAAATATTGGCTTAATGAAAGCTGTTGATAAATTTGAGTATCAAAAAGGGTATAAATTCTCTACATATGCAACTTGGTGGATTAGACAAGCAATTAGCCGTGCAATTGCAGACCAAGCAAGAACTATTAGAATTCCTATACATATGATAGAGACAATTAATAGAATTAATAAAATCATAAGAAAGCACCTTCAAGAAAGCGGCAAAGAACCAGACTTAGATACTATTGCTAAAGAGGTAGGATTGAGTGTTGATAAGGTTAAAAATGTTATTAAAATCACAAAAGAGCCTGTTTCTCTTGAAGCTCCAGTTGGAGATGAAGAAGATGGTAGATTTGGAGACTTTATAGAAGATAAGAGTGCACCAAGCCCTACTGATATAGTAATGAATGATGATTTAAATAAACAAATTGATGAAGTCTTAGAGCAATTAAATGAGAGAGAACAAGCAGTTGTTAGAATGAGATTTGGTTTACTAAATGATAAGAGTGATAGAACTCTTGAAGAGATAGGAAAAGAGCTTAATGTTACAAGAGAGAGAGTTAGACAAATTGAGAGTAGTGCAATCAAAAAGCTAAAACATCCAAAAGTTGGTAGAAAACTTAAAAATTATATAGAAGAGTAAAATGGATAGAGATAACTTTTATGCACTAATCATTGGAACAGAGATATTAAATGGAAGAAGAGAGGATTCTCATTTTACATTTTTGCGTAAAATCCTAAAGAATAGAGGTTTGAAGTTTGCAGGCTCTTTCATAATAGAAGATAATCCAGCGATCATAGCTTCAACAATATCATATATTTCAACCCTTCCAAATAGTGTTTTATTTAGTTTTGGAGGTATTGGCTCTACACCAGATGA
>CAYPVY010000117.1:0-3434 GCA_964414305.1 uncultured Nitratifractor sp. | reverse complement strand
AATCTAAAATTTTAAAAGAAAAGTAATTAATAATATATCTATTTGACAATAAAAAAAATTTGAAAAAAATTTTGAATAAATGGTATTATAATAAGTTTTTACCCATATTTTTGAGTAATTTAAGCTTATGAAAATCATAAGTATTGAATTTTTTGGTATCTGGCTCTATTAAAATTATATCTTTTTGAATAAGTTTTAAATTGCATCTTGTTTGATTATATATTAAACTCCTCATAGATTTTTCAAACATCTCAAATATATTAAAAGTCTTAAATAAATTATTAGGCAAAGTTGTCTCAAAAGAGTTTTTTCCCAATACATCAACTGCTAATATAATCTCTTTTGAAGCCTCCAAAATTGGTAAATTCTCACACAAAAAACCATCTACATAAATTTTATTATTAATGATATGCTCTTTAAAAATTCCAGGAATTGCCATAGTAGCAAGAAGTGCATCTATTATTTTTATATTATCATTCTTATCAAAAACTCTTTTTGATGAGCTCTCAAAATCAGTTGCTATAATCTTTAGAGGAATTTTAGTATCTTTTATCTTTTTATCTTTAAAAATCATTTCAAAGATATTCTCTATTCTTTTAGTATCAATTATAGCGTTGCCACTAAAGCTAAACTTCATCCATTTTGTGATTGAGCCAAACTCAGATACAATTTTAGTAATCTCATTAGAGTCTAAACCAATAGCATATAATGCACCAATAATTCCTCCCATAGAGGTTCCTAAAATTTCACTTGGCACTAAGTTTTTCTCTTCTAAATCCTCTAAAACACCCAAATGTGCAAAACCCAATGCCCCACCACCACTTAATGATAAAGAGAATGGGTTGCTTTGTAACTTTGTTATATTATCCACCAAATCCTCCATTTGGATCAAAGCCAAAGCCTCCACCAAATCCCATATTTGCAAAGTTAGGGTCCATATATCCCTCTTTAGCACTTAAATTTCTAAGTTGCATAATATCACTCTTTGGGTCTATTCCCATAGGACAAACTATAGTGCATTCTCCACAAAGAGTGCAATCCCAAATAGCATCTTTTTGAATAGAATCAATAATATCTTTTGAGGCATTATCTCTTTTATCAATTGCATATCTATATGCTCTTGTTAATGCAAATGGTCCAGCAAAATTACTATTTACTTCCAAAACTGGACAAGCAGAGTAGCAACTATCACATAAAATACAATCTGTTTGAACTTTGGTTTTATTTTCATCCTCTTTGCTCAATACCTCATCTTTATAGCTCTTCAAATATGCATTAACTTTTTTATTTAACCCTATTTTACTACTCTTTTGAACCAAAAGATCTTTTTTAACTTCATGATATTTAAGAGGCTCAAGCAATTCATCTCCAACTGGTTGATATTCACAAGCTAAAACCTCTTTTCCATTTACCCTAAGAGCACAACACCCGCATACTCCACTCTTACATCCTGCATCAAATGTCAAAGAGCTATCTTGTGATTTTTTAATATTATATAAAGCATCAAGTAGTGTAGTAACTTTATCTACATCAAACTCTTCAACTCTATCTTCTCTTTTTATTTTTATCTTCATAAATCCTCCATAGAGACTTTTGATGATATGGCAAATTCATCTTTTTGGTTAGGATAATCAGCTCTAAAGTGAGCACCTCTACTCTCTTTTCTCCACAAAGCACTATGAATTAGAGCTTTTGCTAACAAATGACTATTTTGCAACTCTATCAACTCCAATAAATTACTATTATATTGTGCCTTACCAGATACTTTTAGATTAATATCTATATTTGATATATCTTTTTTAGCACTTTTTAGACCATTTTCATCTCTTATAATTCCAACATTTCTAAATAGTGTAGTTGCAATATCCTCTTTTGCCTTATATATTTTAAAGTTATCACTACTATCATCTAGCATTAGCTCAACTTCTTTGCTTTTTTCTATAATAGAGCCATTAATTCCTAGAGCCTCTTTTGCACCAAGACGCCCAAAAGCAACAGCTTCTAACAAAGAGTTTCCACCAAGCCTATTTGCTCCATGCACCTTTGCATCAGAACATTCTCCTATAGCAAATAGACTATCAAGCCTCTTAGCCCTCAAGCTCTCATCTACACTAACTCCACCAATAGAGTAGTGAACTGCTGGTTCTATCTCTACAAGCTCTTTAGTTGCATCTACCTTTGCATATCTTTTAATTAGCTTTAGCTCTTGAGGCATTAGTTCTTCTATATTTTTGATATTTCTTAAATCTAAAAAAACTCTATCTCCACTTTTAATTTTGTCAAAGATAGCTTTTGCCACTACATCTCTAGGAGCCAATTCATCTACAAATCTCTCTTCTTTTGAATCAACCAAAAGACCACCCTCACCTCTAGCACTTTCACTAACTAAAATATTACTACCCTTTAGTGTAGTTGGATGAAATTGCACAAACTCCAAATTACTAACTACTCCACCAGCTCTTAAAGTAGTAGCTACACCATCTCCTGAGCTACCAATACTATTGGTATTTTTTGAATAAATTGAGCCAAAACCACCAGTAGCTAAAATTACTCTTTTTGCATATATACTCTCAACTTTCCCACTATTAAAATTAAAAAATTGTGCACCACAAATTTCACCATTATTATTTTTATTAAGCTCTAATAAACTTAAATTATCTCTTATCTCAACACCAATACCTAAAGCATAATCTAGCAGAGTATGCATTATTTTTAATCCTGTATAATCTTGTGCATAACAAGCCCTTTTTGCAGATGCACCTCCAAGCTTTCTTTGAGCAATTGATTCTAAGGGAGTAGTAGCACCATCAATTCTACTAAAAGGCACACCAAGCTCTTCTAAAAATCTAATAGCATCTGGTGCCATTTGACAAAGCTTTTTTACCATATTTTCATTTGCAATAGAGTGTGCAGCCTTTAGAGTATCATTAATATGTAAATTAATACTATCTTTTTCAAGATTTCCAAGAGCTGCGTTTATACCTCCTTGAGCCATTACTGAGTTATTTTTTGTTGGAATAGATTTAGTTACAACCAAAACTTTTGCACCATCTTTAGTAGCCTCAATTGCGGCACTAAGCCCACTAATTCCACTACCAATGATTAGCAAATCTAAATTACCCATCTATAAACTCCCTTATATTTTTTACAATACCATCTAAAAGTTTTTTCCTTGCCTCTACACTCCCCCATGCGATATGAGGAGTTAAGATAAAATTATCACTATCTAATATAGAATTTAGAGGATTATCTTTTGGTATTGGCTCTTTAGATACCACATCAAGTCCTGCATAAATTCTTCCACTTCTAATCTCATCTGATAGTGCCTCTTCATTTACTATTCCACCTCTACCTACATTAATAAGAATTGCTCCATCCTTTAATAGAGCTAACTCATCTTTTGATATTAAATCTTTTGTATTACTATTTAAAGG
>CAYPVY010000116.1:0-3453 GCA_964414305.1 uncultured Nitratifractor sp. | reverse complement strand
GCAAAAGCTTTCATTTGTTGGTGAATCTCTTCAAGTTTCATTGGTCCATAGATATGTTGCTCTCTAACTCCAAGCATATTTAAATTTGGTCCTTGAATTACAACTATTTTCATAAATTAGCCTTTATTATTAAATTTGATATAATTCTATTAAAAATGTAGTTATAAAAGGTTTAAATAGTGAAGATAATAAGTGCTAAATATATATTTTGCAATGGCAAATATGAAAAAGATAAAGCAATTGTATTTAATGACAAAATATTAGAAATTGGTGATATTGACTATATTACAAAAAAGTATCCAGATACTAATATTACTAAATATGAAGATAATAGTATCATTTATCCAGGTTTTATAAATATGCATACCCACCTAGAATTTAGTGCCAATAGAGCAACATTAAAATTTGGTAACTTTATAGATTGGTTATATAGTGTTTTTGAAAATAGAGATAGCTTGGTTCAAAATTTAACAAACGATACAATAAATAGTGCAATTAATGAGATGGCTAGAAGTGGGGTTACAACCTTTGGAGCAATATCTAGTTTTGGTGCAGATATGCAAGAGTGCAAGGAAACTCCTCTTAGAGTAATATATTTTAATGAAGTTATTGGCTCCTCCCCTGCAATGGTTGATACACTATTTAATGATTTTAAAATGAGATTAGAAGAATCAAAAGAATTACAAGATGATAGGTTTTATCCAGCTATTGCCATACACTCACCATATGCAGTTCATCCATTTCTTTTAAGAGAGGTGTTAAATATAGCAAGAAAAGATAAATTGTTAGTTACTGCTCATTTTCTAGAATCTCCTAGTGAAAGAGAATGGCTAGAAAATCATAGCGGAGAGTTTAAAACACTATTTGAAAAATTTTTCAATACCTCTACTCCAGTAAATACAATAGATGAATTTTTAAATTCATTTAAAGGAATCAAAACCCTTTTTACTCATTGCACTCAAGCAAAAGATAAAGAGTTTGATTTTATAAACGAAAATAATAGCACTGTAATTCATTGTCCAAGGTCAAATAGATTATTAAATTGTGGAAGATTAGATATAAACAAAGTTAAAAATTTAACTCTTGGAAGTGATGGCTATAGTTCTAATTTTTCTCTTTCTATTTTAGATGAGTTAAAAGCTGCACTTTTTATGCATACAGATATTGATTTGAATAACTTAGCACTTAAGCTAATAAATTCAGTTACTATAAATGCAACAAATGCACTAAATATTAAAGTTGGAGATATAAAAGAGGGCTTTAATGCAGACTTTGCAATATTTACCTTGCCAAATGATTTAAAAGATAGTAGCGATACTTCACTAGCTCTTCATACTATAATTAATTGCAACCAAGCAGATAATATATATATTGCAGGTCAAGAGCTTAGTTTAGATTAGATTTTAACTCTATCTTCAATAGCTCTAGCTAAAGATAGTGTATCAATATTTTCCAAAGATACACCAGTAGGCACTCCTTGTGCTATTTTTGTAAATTTTAAATTTAAATCCTCTAATTGGCTCTCAATATATAACATCATTGTATCACTCGCAATTGAAGGAGCAAAAGCAAATATCAACTCTTCAACTCCCTTTAGAGCATCTTTTAAGTGAGTCAAATCAAATCTATCTATATCACTTAAGACATAATATAATCCATTATATTGTCCTAGTTTTTCTATAGTTATAATATCTTTTGCACTCTCAACTAAACAAATTTTACTCTTATCTCTACTCTCATCACTGCATATATGACACAATTCATCTTCACTTAAATTATGGCATCTAGTGCATCTTTGAATTGACTCTACAGCACTCTCTATAGCATGAGATAATTTTAAACCATCATATGAGCCCTCAGTAACAATATGATATGCCAATTTTAATGCACTCTTTTCACCAATACCTGGCAAAGCATTAAAAGCTTCTACTAAATTTTTAAATGGCTCTAAACTATTCATTTATATAATCAACAACCTTAGTATATTCACCATACTCTTTTATTTTATCTTTAACTTTAAGATGACTTGGTGCATTAGCATATACCTTTAAACCATCTTTATCATCAAATTTAGCAGTCAATACCAAATCCATAGCTCTATCACTATTTGCAAAATTTAAACCAACTTCCATAAATTTTAATTCATCTATACTATCTATTAGTGCTTCTAAATCTCGTTTTATCTCTAAAATTTTATCTTTAGGAGTCTCATTTTTGAATTTAATCATAACTATATGTGTAACCATTTTAAAAAACCTTTAAAAACTTTATGAAATTATATAATAATGTGATAAAATTACAAACTAAATTTAAAAAAAGAGGTAATTATATGAAAGAACTTTGTTATTACGAAGTTTTACAAGTATCAAAAGATGCAACTTTAACAGAAATAAAAAAAGCTTATAGAAAATTAGCACTAAAATACCATCCAGATAAAAATCCAGGAGATAAAGAAGCTGAGGAGAAATTTAAACTAATAAATGAAGCATATGCAGTATTAAGTGATGAAGAAAAAAGACGAATATATGATATGTATGGAAAAGAAGGCTTAAATGGTCAATCTCAAGGTGGTGGTTTTAGTGGAGGTATGGATGATATTATGGATATTTTCAACTCTATGTTTGGTGATGCATTTGGATTTAATACAAGAAATAGAAATTCATCTATGCCCTATCCTTTAGATATTGAAATTGAGATCACACTTGAATTTAATGAAGCTGTTTTTGGATGTGAGAAAGAGATAGAGATAAGCTACAAAGAGCCATGCCCAGATTGTAAAGGAACAGGTGCAAAAGATGGAGAGTTTATAACTTGTGATTATTGTAAAGGTCATGGTCAAATAATGATGAGGCAGGGCTTTATGACATTTACCCAAGAGTGTCCAAAATGTCATGGAGAAGGTAGAGTTATAAAAGATATATGTGTAACCTGTAGTGGAAGTGGAGGCATAAATAAGAGTGAGAAAATAAATGTAAATATTCCTGCTGGAGTAAATGTCGGTAATAGATTAAGAGTTCCTGCAAAAGGAAATGTTGATAATAGAGGTAATCGAGGTGATTTATATATACACTTTGATATAAAAGATGATGAACATTTTGTAAGAGATGGCGATGATATTTATATAGAGGTTCCAGTATTTTTTACACAAATTTTACTATCAGAAGAGATTCAAGTGCCTTCACTTGAGGGAGAAGTAACTATAAAACTATCACCAAAAGTAAGAGATAAAGAACATTTTATATTTAAAAACAAAGGTGTTCCAAATGTAAACAATCCTAGTTATAGAGGTAGATTCATAGCACAAATAAAAATAATATATCCAAAAAAACTAAACAAAGAACAAAAAGAGTTAGTAGAAAAATTACAAGATAGCTTTGGAATCGATAGCAAACCTCATAAAAGTATATTTGAAAGTGCTTTTGAAAGGATTAAGAAGTGGGTTAAATAGAACCT
>CAYPVY010000115.1:0-3562 GCA_964414305.1 uncultured Nitratifractor sp. | reverse complement strand
GGTGGAGTTGCCCCATTTAATAAAGATGAGATTCAAAATTTAGCCAAATTTTTAAAAAAAGAGGGACTGTTATTAATTGTTGATGAAGTTCAAACAGGAGTTTATAGAAGTGGAGAGTTTTTGGCTAGTAACTATTATGGAATTGAGCCAGATATTATTACACTTGCAAAAGGCTTAGGTGGAGGATTGCCTATTGGTGCAGTTATGACTAATCTAAAAGATATCTTTCAACCAGGTGATCATGGAAGCACTTTTGGAGGAAACTATTTAGTAACTGCTGGAGCTAATGAAGTATTAGATATTTTAAAAGATGAGTATGAGCAAAAAAATATTGCAAAAAGAGTTGAACTTTTTGATAACTATTTAAGCAAAATTGCTACATCTTTACCAAACTTATTTACTCAAGCAGTAGGAATTGGACTTATGAGAGGTCTTAGAGCTAAAAGCTCTGAGTTGCAAAATGAAATTATTAAAAAAGCTTTTGAGCATAGATTAATTGTTCTTAAAGCTGGTAGAAATACAGTTCGATTTTTGCCACCACTTACAATTAGTCAAGAAGAGATTGAAGAGGGATTTAAGAGGTTTGAATCAGCTTTGATGGAGATTGAAGTTTGAGAAAGTTTCTATTTCTAGTATTTTTAAGCATTGAGCTATTTTCATATGAATTAGGAAACTTTTTGTCTCCAAATTATAGTGAGTTATTTGGACTGCAACTTCAAAAAAGTAAAACTCAAGAGAAATTAAATTCTCTAAGTTGGATATCTCCAATAATCTTTAGTTTTCAAAGAAATTGGAGTAACCAAATAGAGGGTGGATGGCACCCTTATAATAGCTACTCAATAGGTATAGAGCAGCCTATTTTTAAAAGTGGTGGAATATATTTTGGTATAAAATATGCTAAAAGTAGCTATTATTTAGCCAAATATAAAATTATTCAACAAAAAGTAAATCTAAACACTCAAGCTGCACAGCTTCTATTTCAAATAGAACAAACAAAACTAAATCTAAAAAAATTAAAACTTCAAATTAAAAACTCAAATATTGAGATAAAAAAGACAAAAGAGCTTTTTGATGCAGGATTATATGGTAGTGAAGTATTAGAAAATGCTTTGGTTAGAGGAGATGAAGCAAATATAGCATATCTAAATTTAGAAGCAGAACTTGAAACTCTAAAAGCTGCATTTAAAAAGATAAGTAATAAAGATTTAGATAATACTCACTTACCAAAGTTAAGATTACTTAGCTTACAAGAGTATATGAATAATAACTTAGATATAAAAATAGCTTTAGCAAAAAGGCTTAGTAGCAAATATTATAAGAGTGTAGTTAGAAGTAAATATTTGCCAACAATAAGTGTGGGTGCAAGATATACCAAAATATCAAATGCCAAACCACAAACCAAAGATGCTTTTACAAATTATAATCTTAAAATTTCAATGCCAATTTCTATAAATATGAAAAATGATTTAGAAGTAGCTAAACTAGATAATCTTATATCTCAAATAGATTTAAAAAATATAAGAAAAGCTCAAAAAATTGAGTATCAAACTGTTTTAAAGAGATTAAAAATTATTAATAATAAAATAAAACTTTCAAAAAAAGAAGCAAATGCTTATAAAAGACTTCTAAAAAGCACCAAAGAGTTATATAGGGCAGGGCAAAAGAGTATAGATGATGTAAATATGATTAAAAACTCTCTTAAAATGAAGCTATTGGATATAAAAATATTTAAGATTCAAAAAGATTTAGAGCTTCTTAAATTATACTCAAAGGTTGATATATGAGATTTAGTGAGTATATGAATGAGTGGCTATATGGAAAAGATGGGTATTATAGTAGATTTAAATCGATTGGAAAAGATGGAGATTTTTTTACTGCAGTAAGCACTAGTGCCTTTTTTGGAGCTTCAATAGCTAATCATATCTTTAGTTTAATCAGCCAGGGAAGGGTAGAAAAAGATGTAGCTTTAGTAGAGATAGGAGCTCATCAAGGTTATTTAATGGGAGATATGATTAGATGGCTTTATACTAAAGAAGCATCTTTGTTAGATAGTATGAAGTTTATTATTGTTGAGCGTCAGGAAGCAGTAATTAAAGCACAAAAAGAGTATTTTCATAAAAATTTTGGCAATGCAGTTAAGATAGAGTATGTAAAGAGTTTAGATGAGCTAAATTTAGATAGTGCAGTTTTTGTATCAAATGAGATATTTGATGCATTTGCATGTGAGTTGTATAAAGATGGCAAAATTGCAATAGTTAATAATCATCAGATTGATTGGATAGATGCACCTATTAAATATATAGAATTTGCTACAAAACATCGTTTAAGAACAGGAGAAATTGCAATTGGTTATGAAGAGTTTGCAAAAAGAGTTTCAAAAGCAGCAAAAAAATTTGAGTTTTTAAGTTTTGATTATGGTGAAAAGTATGTTAGAAATGATTTCTCAATTAGAATTTACTCTAAACACAAAACCTATCCACTTTTTGATGAAGAGTTAAATTTAAAAGAGCATTTTAAAAAAAGTGATATTACTTATGATGTAAATTTTGCTCATGTTATTGAAGCATTTGAGAGTGTTGGAGCAAAATTAGTTGATTATGAAACACAAGCTAGAGCTCTAATTAGATTTGGAATTATCGATATTTTAGGAGAGTATCACAAAGTTGCTACTCAGGCACAATATTTAACCCAAGCTGACAAAGTAAAAACCCTAATTGCACCTACAATAATGGGAGATAGATTTAAGCTGATTCATTTTAGAAAGTAGTTACCATTGAAGATAGAGTTTTGATTTATCTATTTTTATTCTACCTCTGCTTTTTTTGGTAATTGTATCTCTAAAGATAAAATAATCAAGCAGCTTTTTATATTCATCTTCTTGAAGCTGACATTTTGAATATAAATTAGCCTCTTCTCTTTGTCGTTGTGCTTCATATAAAATTATAGAAGTAGCTACTGAAACATTTAGACTCTGAGCCATACCCATTAGAGGAATTTTAATTTTAATATCTGAGATATCTAAAACCTCTTTACTTATTCCATCTTTTTCATTACCCATTATTATCAAAGTTGGTTTTGTATAATCATAATCTCTATATGATATACTGTTACTATCTAAAGATGTTGAAACTATAGTATAACCATCGTTTTTTTTATTTTTTATAAAATCTAATCTATTGTTATACTCAACTCTTTTTTTAAATACCCAATTTTGGCTACCTTGAGTGATAGTTGGGTGTATTTTTATATTTTGAGATTTTTTTAAGGCATAATATATTTTATATATTCCTACACAGTCAGCACTTCTTATAATTGCACTAATATTTTGTGAAGAGCTAACATCATCTAAAAATAGCTCAAGTGTAGGTTGTCTTTTATCTAGCATATCTTTAATTCTATCAACTCTTTTTTGATAAATCATATATATATTCCTATTTGATTTTAAGGAGTTAATATACAATAAGATTTTTTAAAGATATATTAATCTTTTATTTATTTAAATAGTCTATAATTTTCCACTCTCCATCTAGTGTTTCAACTAAAGCTGTGCAGTTTTCTACCC
>CAYPVY010000114.1:0-3612 GCA_964414305.1 uncultured Nitratifractor sp. | reverse complement strand
TGGGAGCTTGGTCTTGTAGAAGCTCATAACTCTTTAAAGGTAAATGATTTAAGAAAGCTAGTTACTCTTGAGACTGATGGAGGGTTAAAAACAGGACTTGATATTGTAAAAGCTGCGATATTTGGAGCAGAGCAGTATGCATTTGGAACAGGTGCATTAGTGCTTGTGGGATGCGTGATGCTTAGAGTTTGTCATTTAAATACTTGTGCTGTAGGTGTAGCAACACAAGACCCAGCACTTCGTGCAAGATTTAAAGGAAATGTAGATAAAGTTGTTAATTACTTTACATTAGTAGCAAATGAGGTTAGAGAGATTTTAGCAGAGCTTGGGTATAGAAGTTTAGAAGAGATTATTGGTAAAACTGAGCTTCTTAAGGTTATAGATGATGAGTTTGCTAAGAAATTTAGTTTTGAGAAACTTCTAGAAAAGGTTGATGGAATAGATACTTGTCAAGTTGAATCAAACGAGCCTTATGATAAAAATAGCTATGAAAAATTAATTGTAGAAGAGCTAATGCCAACTATAAAAGACCCTAAAACTCCAATAGTAATAGATAGAAAAATTGATAATTTAAAAAGAAGTTTTGGTGCAAGAATTTCTGGTGAAATAGCTGCAATCTGGGGTAACAAAGGGTTGCCAGATGGAACAATTACTATTAATTTAGAAGGAACTTCAGGTCAAGCACTTGGTGCATTCTTAGCAAATGGTGTAACAATAAATTTAAAAGGTGCTGGGAATGATTATATAGGAAAAGGTATGAGTGGAGGAAAGATAATAATTCACTCATCTAAAGCAAAAGAGGGCTTTGCTCTTGGTGGTAATACATGCCTTTATGGTGCTACTGGAGGAACTCTTTATATAGCAGGAGAAGTTGGAGAGAGATTTGCAATTAGAAACTCTGGTGCAATTGCTGTAGTTGAAGGAACTGGAGATCATCCATGTGAGTATATGACTGGTGGAGTTGTTGTAATCTTAGGGAAAACTGGTATTAATTTTGGTGCTGGTATGACTGGTGGAAAAGCTTTTGTTTATGATGAAGAAGGAAGATTTTATAATAATGTTAATCATGAGCTAGTAGAAGTTTTAAGAGTAAATAATGATGAATGGGATAATGAGATGTTTGCTCTAAAAGGAATATTAAAAGATTTTGTTGAAAAAACAGGAAGCAAAAAAGCTCAAAGAATTTTAGAAAATTTTAGACTTGAGATTGATAAATTTTGGATGGTAATACCAAGAGGCGCAAAAGCAACTTTAGAAGCTGGTAAAAAAGGAGAATAATAAACTCTCCTTATTTCTCTCTATCTACACTTTTTTAATCAATACATCCTTTTTTATTATTAAAATCTTCTAAATAGATATAATTTTTTAATAGATATTTTTAATATAGTATAATAATGTTAGCCATAATATGGAATTGTTAATGTGATGAAAAGATATATATTTATTAATTTAATGCTATTTATAATTATATTTACTAATGCTAAAGTTTTAGTAGATAAAAATATAGATGATTCTATTTTTAAAAATGATACAAATATTTCAATAAATAATTTTAATTTTAATGAATCTTCTAAAAGATTTACACTATTAAATAATGGAGTTTTAATTAGGCTAGATTTGGATAATAAAACTTCAATTATATATTTTAGTAATCCAATAATTCAAACTATTAAGATATATGAACAAAAAGATGATAAATTAGCACTCCTTAAGGATTTAAGTATATCAAAAAGAGATAGCAATTTGATATATCCATATTTTATAACAGATAAAAATAGAGTTTATATTTATGCTTTTTCTAAATATTTTCCTACAACTTTTAGTATAAAAGTAGATAATTTTAATGGTAGTGTAGATTTTAATAATAATATTTTAATTGATGCTTTGATTTTGGGAGCAATTATTTCAATATTTATTGCATATTTAATCTTCTATCTTCAAAATGATAGAAGAGATTATATTGTAGCAATGTCATTAATAGCTATTGCTGGATTTAATTATATATATTTTAGTGGTTTGGAGATATATTTTGTAGGAAATAGTTTTTTTGCTTTGGATGATAGTTTAATTGGTATTAAAATAAATATATTATTGATAGCTCTATCTTTTTTTACAATTTATATCTTTGATATTAAAAAGAGTAGTATCTATTATAAAGGCTATATTCTATTAATTTTTATCTCTATAATAGAAATTATTTTATCAGTATTTTTATATTTATATTATATCTATATTCCATTTGTTTTGATTGTTTTAGTTTATAATTTATATGTAGGATATAGATTTTTAAAAGATAAGTTTTATGAAGCAATTATTTATATTGTTGCAAATATTATATTTTTAATAGGTATTTTATCATATATCTTTGAGATTAAATTAGGTTATATAATTGATAATAGCATTTATTATAGATTATTATTTGTAATATCCTTGATTTTATTTGCATCAATTATGTTTATAAGTTATATTAGAGATAAAATTATAGAAAATAGTGTTATTAATGAAGTTTTTGACAAAAAATTACTTTTAAGTAGTAAAGTAGAAAAGTTAAAAAAAGATATAAGAGAGTTAGAACATACAAGAGACAAATTAAATCTTAGTATAGATGATATTATAGCAAATAATTTAAATAATACTTTATCTATGCTAAAGCTAAAAAGTAATCAAAACTTTTCTTATGAGATTACAGATGAGATATCTAAATTAAATAGAAGATTATCAATTTATACAAGAGTATATTCTAAATTTTTATCTACTAATAGTGCAGCAAATATTGATATGAGAGTGTATTTGCCAGAGATAATTAGATATATACAAAATATTTATAGAAAAGAGGATAAGAGATTAAAGATTAATTTAGAGGTTAAATCAAATTTACCTTTAAGTAAAGCAATTGAGAAGACTTTATATATTGTAGATATTTTAATAGATAGTTTTGAAAATCACAAAAGTATAATTGATGATAAATTACATATAAAGTTAATAGAAGATAATTTGATAGTAAAAGATTTAAATAAAGAGAAAAAAAGATTTAATTTTTTCAAAAAGTTTTTTTAACTTTTTGAATTTTTATTTTTTTGCCACTCTTTTGCTTTAATGACCTTTGGTGCAGCTACTGCTTGACAATATGGTTGGTTTGGATTTTTTCTAAAGTAGTCTTGGTGATAATCTTCAGCTCTAAAAAAGTTTTTAAGAGGTTCAACTTTTGTAACAATCTTTTTATCAAAAAGGGGTTCTATTTTTTTAATATAATCTTTTGCAATTCTTTCTTGTTCTTCATTTAGTGTTAATATGGTTGACCTATATTGAGAACCAAAATCTGCACCTTGACGATTTAGTGTAGTTGGGTCATGAATTTTAAAAAATAGCTCTAAAATCTCTTCATAACTTATTTTATTTTCATCATATGTTAATTTAACTACCTCAGCACATCCTGTTGTATCTGTGCATACCTCTTTATATGTTGGGTTATCAATATTACAATTTGCATATCCACTTTGTGCATCAATAATTCCATCAACTACTTCAAAAGCAGCTTCAATACACCAAAAACATCCACCGCCTAATATTGCTTCTTTCATAACCGTTCCTTTTAATATAACGCAAAATGAG
>CAYPVY010000113.1:0-3628 GCA_964414305.1 uncultured Nitratifractor sp. | reverse complement strand
TTAGCAAGGAGTTACATTCTCAGCTTGAGGGCCTTTTTGACCTTCGCCAATTTGGTATGTAACTTTTTGTCCATCTTGTAGTGAAACTCTTCCACCGCTTGGGTTGTTTACTTGACGGAAGTGAACGAATAAATCGCCTTCACCATTATCTTGACTTATAAAACCATAACCTTTTTCATCATTGAACCATTTAACTGTGCCTTGTAAAATTTCAGACATTTTTGACCTTTTTAAAAATAATTTACACTTAAATTTAAGCGGAAAATTATGTGGATCTTTTTCTTAGCAGGGGTAACACAAAGTAACGCATTGCAAGAAGAGAATCTATCCCTCATTCTTTTCAATATAGATTATATCTTTATTTTATAAATCAAACATTAATAATATAAATTTTTGAGTATAATTATACAATTTTTTTTGGAGAGTGCTATGAGAGATGATTATGGCTTATCTATTTGGGGTAATGGTAATTTTGTTATAGATGGTGATGAGATTAGATTAAATTATAAAAGCAAACCAACTTTATTGGAAATAACAAAATCTATTAGAGAAAAAGGGTATAGAGGTCCTATACTTTTGAGATTTCCACATCTTATAAAAAAGCAGGTTGATTTATTATTTGGAGAGTTTAAGAGAGCTTCACTTGAATTTGGTTATAAAGGCAATTTTAGAGCAGTATTTCCCCTAAAAGTAAATCAATTTCCAAATTTTGTAAATGAGATTGTGAATTTATCTAGCATATATAATTATGGATTAGAGGCTGGAAGCAAGGCTGAGTTAATAATAGCAATCTCTAAAACCCCGCTTGGAGCCCCAATAACTGTAAATGGCTTTAAAGATAAAGAGATGATAGCACTTTGTTTTATTGCTGCAAAAAGTGGTCATGATATTACAGTTACGATAGAGGGTTTAAATGAGCTTGAGACAATATTGGAAGTAAATAGAGAATTTAATAGTAAATATGAAGATAAGATTACACCAAAGATTGGCATGAGAATAAGGATGCATAGTTCAGGAGTAGGTGCTTGGGCAAAGAGTGGGGGATATAGCTCTAAATTTGGTTTAACATCTACTGAACTTCTTGAGGCTTTTGATATGCTAAAAAATGAGAATTTGTTAGATAGATTTTTTATGATACATTTTCATATAGGCTCTCAAATGGAAGAGATTGGTCCTTTAAAAAAGGCACTAAGAGAGGCTGGAAATATTTATGCAGATTTAAAAAATAGAGGGGCAAAAGCTTTAAATGCTATAAATATTGGTGGTGGTTTGGCTGTGGAGTATTCTCAAGTTCAAAAAAATGAAAATAGAAATTACTCTATAAAAGAGTTTGCAAATGATGTAGTGTATTTGATGCAAGAGATTTCTAAAAATAAAGGTGTTGATGAACCAGATATTTATACTGAGTCTGGTAGATTTATTGCTGCAAATCATACAGTTTTGATAGCACCAGTTTTGGAGCTTTTCTCTCAAGAGTATAATGAGAAGAGTTTGAGACTAAAAGATAAAAATCCACCGCTTATAAAAGAGTTATATGATTTATATAATAGTATCAATAAGCATAATGCAAGAGAGTATCTACACGATGCTATAGATCATTTAGATAGTTTGCTAACACTCTTTGATTTAGGATATATAGATTTAGAGGATAGATCAAATACTGAGATTTTAGTAAATTTGATTATTAAAAAAGCAATTGAGCTTTTATCTCAAGAAGATAGTGATGAGTTAAACAGATTACAAAATAAGATACAAGAGAAATATTTAGTAAATTTTTCTATGTTTCAATCAATGCCTGATTTTTGGGGCTTGGAGCAAAGCTTTCCAGTAATGCCAATATCAAAATTATCTCAAAAACCTACACAAGCAGCATCAATATGGGATATTACATGTGATAGTGATGGAGAGATTCCTTATAGTTCAAAAGCCCCATTAAAGCTGCACGATATTGATGTTCAAAAAGAGGAGTATTTTTTGGCATTTTTCTTAACTGGTGCTTATCAAGAGGTTTTGGGTATGAAGCACAACCTATTTACTCACCCAACAGAGGCTGTTATAAAATTTGATAAAGAGGGTAAATATTATATAGATTCAATAATTGAGGCTCAAAATTTAATGGATGTATTAGATGATTTAGATTATGATATTGGAATGCTTGATAAGAGGTTAAAAAGTTTAATAGAGGAGTCAAGTTTGATTGATGAAGAGCAAAAAGAGATACTTTTGGGTAAATTGTATCTATATTTGAGTGAAAATAGTTATCTTAAAACAATACAAGCTAGTAGAGGTTGATATGGAGTTGATAAAGTTAATAATAGATGATTTTAAAACTATAAAAAGAAATGACCCAGCATTAAAATCAAATTTTGAATTATTTTTTAATTATCCTGGTGTTTGGGCACTGTTTTTTTATAGGATTAGTCATGCTCTTTATAGTAGAGGTCTTAGATTTTTGCCTAGGTTTATTAGTGCTCTTGGGCAATTTTTGACAACAGTAGATATACACCCAGGGGCAAAAATTGGTAAAGGGGTTTTTATAGACCATGCAAGTGGTGTTGTAATAGGTGAGACAGCCGAGGTTGGTAATAATGTATTGATATATCAGCAAGTTACATTAGGTGGTGTTAGCCTCTCAAAAGGCAAAAGACACCCAACCATTGAAGATGGTGTTACAATTGGAGCTGGTGCAAAGGTTTTAGGAAATATAGTTGTTGGAAAAGATGCTAAGATTGGAGCAAACTCGGTAGTTATAAAAGATGTTCCAAGTGAATGCACTGCAGTAGGTGTTCCAGCACATATAGCCAAAAGAGTTGATAACAAAGAGCCTTTGAGACACAATATTATGCCAGATATTGAAAAAGACCTCTTTAAATATCTAATAGATAGAATTGAGCTTTTAGAAGATGCTATTGAAAAAGGAACTATCGATAAAAAAAGAGAAAAAGAGTTAGAAGAGAAGCACAAAGATTATATAAAATCTATGACAAAAGATTAAAAGAGTCTAACCCCTTTCAATCTCACCAGGATAACTTACTATTCCATAAGTTAAATTTCCTACATTCATACCTTCTCTTTTGAGTATTTGTTGAACTTGATAACTTCTACTACCTGTATGACAATATAGTATAATATCTTCATCTTTTCGCTCTAAAATCTTTGGTAGCCATTCGTAAAATTTGCTAGTAGGCAATAATTCATCAGTCCCTTTTATATGCCCCATCTCATACTCCATAGGCTCTCTAACATCTATTAATTTAAAATCTATCATATTAAGTTCTCTAGCTTCAATTAAAGATTCTAGCTCATCACCATCTAATTGCTCTTTTTTGAGTAGAAATTGAGCTTCTTCTTTTGTTAAACCTCTTGAGTGTGTATGGGCTACTTCTTCACTTTTTAGTTCAAGAGATTTTTTTTGTGCATATTCTGGAGTGCAAAATATACCACAATGGCATACACCATCTTGTGGAATCTCTACCTCAAGTGCAGGTTTACAAGGACATATTCTATTATCAGCCTTTTTTCTCTCTTCTTCAGTCTCGCCTTGAACTATAAAACATGGGCAATATCTCTTTCCATATATTAATTTGTTTCTAGCAAGACCCATTGCTACACCTTCATTTACCTCTTT
>CAYPVY010000112.1:0-3648 GCA_964414305.1 uncultured Nitratifractor sp. | reverse complement strand
TTATTTGTGGCAAAACCATTATTCTCTTCAAATATCTCTTTACCTGCAACTACTTTAACGGTTGTTGGATCATTACCTTCTGTTTGAAATGCACCTTTTGGAAAGTCTGGATCATTTTGATCTATATCTACTATTGCATCACCCGTTGCAATACCTTGTGCCATATATTCACCATTAGAGTCTGTTTCTACAGTAGTTTTTTCTCCTTTTGCATCTGTTATGATTACATCAACATTTGCAATACCTTTTTCATTGCTATCTAATTTACCATTTCCATTTAAATCATTATAAAGTTTTCCTTTAATTGCTCCAGCAGCTATAAAATTAACTTTATAATCTTCTGTTTCACCTTTTCCACCATCTCCAGAGCTTTGAATACCTGCATTTTGAGTAAATCTTAAACGCATATAAGATGCTCCTGCATAATTATCCCATGGAGCATTAATATCAATTGTGCTCTTTTTTGCTACAGTGCTTGAAATCTCTTTATCTGATATAAAATGCTCTCCAGCATCATCAAAATCACCATCACCATTTAAATCTATCCATCCATTTAAATAACCTGTTCCTATAGTAGTTGTCTCAAATGTATATTTTCTTCCATTTGTTATATTTAACTCTGAAGTGGCAAGTGGTTTACCATTTAATTCTATTCCATCATCATCATCAAAGTTTATGTTACTAGAACTTACTTGATCATCTCCATCTGCATTAACTGAACTTAAATTTTGTTGTTCATTATCAGCTGGTAACCCAACACCCAAAATTGTATCTACAGAGACTTGGTTATAAGCATCACCATAATTATGCTTTGAATCAGCAAGAGCATCACCATGATCAATATAATCATTAACTATTGCTTGGAAATCTACTTGTTTTAAAGATAATTGAATTAATCTATGATTACCATCTTGATTTGATTGACCATAAGCATTATCATTAGAAACTCTAATATCTACACTACTAATTGCATTTGGATTACCATCTTGACCATATATTGCTATACCACCACCTCTACACTCTGGTGCAGGATTTGAGGCACTATCATCACAGTTACCGCTTGTTTGTCCTTTCAATTTTATATTATACCCATTACCAAAATCACCTACAGAGTATGTAACTTTAGAATTTGGAGAGATATAAGCTTGAGAAGGTGCTTTCATATAAATATCATCTGTATCAGCACCGCTATATGTATCAAGGTCAAAACCAACAAATGTAAATCTATCTATTTTAAGCGGAATATTCGTCCCTTTTTCTACAACTGTTAGCTTTAAATCCATATAAGCTCTGTCATCATTTGCATCTCTATCTCTTAATCTAGTCTCAATAATACCAGATTTTACACCAATACATGGACCTTGTTTATCTACTGAGTCATCATACTCATTATCAGAATCTACTACTTCTAAAAGAATATCAAGCTCTTTTCCATTATATGTAGCATTCGTTCCTAATCTATATTTTGCTCCTGCTTGACATCCACTTCCTGCCTCAAGACTAATACTATTATCCAACTCAATATCTAAAGCATTAATTGCTGTAGCACTAAGCATAGATAAAGCAAAAGCCAAACTTCTAATATTATTTACCTTTATCATGCTAATTCCTTATATTTTATTTAATACAACCATAATATGGTAATATTGTGTAATAAAATTATACTAATCAAATTTTAAATAATACTTAAAATATCCATTTTATGGATATTTTTTTATATTTTATATGATTTTTTGGGGAATTTATCTGTTTATATAATTTCTATCAAATCTGTAGGAATAACTTTATATGAAGGTAAATCAATCTTTTTAGAAGCTAAACTAAGAGCTAAAGATGCATTTATAGCAGCAATTAAAGAGTTATATTTTTGAGCCAATAAAGATACTATTAAACCACTCAATACATCTCCACTGCCACCTTTTGCTAAAGCATTAGTTCCATGTGGATTAACATAAATTATACCATTTTTTGCAATTATAGGATTAGCACCTTTTAATAATAAAGTAATATTTGGGTATTTTATACTAAACTCTCTTGCAATATTAAATCTATCTTTTTGTATCTGTTCTACACTAAGTTCTATACCATCTGTTATCTTTAAAAGAGAGCTAAACTCTTTTGGATGAGGGGTTATAACTACCTCTCTATCTTGTTTTATTATATTCAAAAGCTCTTTTTTATAAAAAGCATCAGCATCCAATACAATTGGAGTTGTGCTATCTATGACCTCTTTTAATATATCATCTTCAAAGAAATCACCAAGTCCCATTCCAATAGCAATTGCAGTTGCATTTTTTGGAATAGTTGTAGATTTCATTATATATGGTGGGGCTTCAATAGCTTCATGATAGATTAGTGTTGTTAACCCTGCTCCAAATCTAGTAGCAGCCATTGCACTCATAATTGCAGCTCCACTCTTATCTCCACAAAATATTGCTGCATGTCCATATGTGCCTTTGTGAGAGTTTTGCAAATCTCTTAATGGCGGTTTATAATCGCTAATATCTAAAACAAAACTTTTAGTTTCATTCTCATAAAGCTCCCTTGATATACCCAAGTTTGCCACTTCTATTTCTCCGACATAATCTTTTGCAAAATCACTATATAATGCCTCTTTTAGTGCACCCATAGTAATTGTAATATCAGCTTTAAATGCTATAGGAGATAAATTACCCTTATTATCAATTCCACTTGGTATATCACAGGCAATCTTTTTTGCAACAATTCTATTTAAAGACTCAACTATTTCAATACTATCTTCATCTAACTCTCTATTCAATCCAGCACCAAATAGAGCATCTACTAAAATATCAGCCTCAAAAATATCATCTACAATATCAACTCCAACCATTTTGGCTCTCTTAAGCTGAAGTTGAGCCATATCACTCTTAGCACCAAATGGCAAATATAAAAAAACATTATAATCTTTATGCAAAAGTCTTGCTAATGCTATACCATCTGCACCATTATTCCCAGCACCACTTACTATTAAGATAGTTGAGCTCTCTTCATAATTATCTCTTATATAACTCTCTATAGATGATGCAGCATGTTCCATTAGTATATCTTCACTCAAACCATACTTTTCATAACACTTTTTATCCATATCATAACAATTTGTAAAAACTTTTTGCATATTTAGCCTCGCTTATTAAAATAATTACTCTATTTTAATATAAAATTTGTATAATTTCAACCAATTTCTCTTGTTTTATACAAATCTAGAGAAGAAAGGGGGTGAGTTGAATGCCAGGAATTGTTGTTAGCCCAAAAGATAGTTTTGATGAAGCTTACAGAAAATTTAAAAGACAATGCGATAGAAACTTAATAGTTACAGAAGCAAGAGCTCGTCAACACTATGAAAAACCAGCTGAAAGACGTAAAAAAGAGAAAATTGCAACTCGCAAAAAAATTCTTAAAAAACTATATATGCTTAGAAGATATGAAGCTAGGCTATAATTTAATAGGGCTTTGCCCTATTTTAAATTAACTTCAAAATATCCACACTTTTGACCTTGTGAAGCTATAATTCCAAAATCTAAAATTATAGGATTTTCACCATTTTTAGAGCCATTTATTCCATTTGCATTTAAGTTAGTTGGATTTTTACAATTGCAATTTCCATTAGAGATAAAAATATTAGAAATT
>CAYPVY010000111.1:0-3723 GCA_964414305.1 uncultured Nitratifractor sp. | reverse complement strand
ATTATAAAGAGTAAAAAGGAGGATGAGTTCCAGTTCGCCTAAAGGCAAAATAAGGATTGTAATATTTACATCTAGGTATAAAGTGATTTAGTTGCAGAATAAGCCTTGTTTTACGCAAAAAAATTTTATTGCAATGACAAGCTTTTCTAAGAACAATAATAAGGCTATATACTCCAGCTATTAATCTTTGCAAAATAAACCCTAACTAAATTAAATTTTGTCTATTTTAGCATAATAAAAATTAGTCTAGAATTAATATATCATATTTTTTATATTTTGTTATTTAATTTATCTTCTAATATTTTAACCCTATTTTTTAGATTTTCAATCTCCTCTTGTAATGATTGAAGAGTTATCTCTTTTGGTTTATTATCTTGTTTTGGGATATTTGGTTTGCTATTTTTGATATAAATTACCTCTTTACCATCTATCTCTTTTGTTATTGATTCAACCTTGTTATTTTTTACTAATTTAATTGCTTGATATATACTAATTCTATTTTTTATTGCATAATCTTTCAAAGGGATATATTCATTCATATATACTCCTTAATCTAAATCTTTTAAAAAATCTTCAAAATTAGCATCACTTGGCATTCTCCAATTTGTTCTAGGACTTAAGCTTATAGTTCCAACCATTGGACCATCTGGCATAGAGTTTCTTTTAAATTGTTGAGTAAAAAATCTTTTTATAAATAGTTTTAGCCACTTTTTAATAGTAGCAATATCATAATTTTCAAATGCAATATCTGCAATTTTTAAAATCTTTTTAGGAGTAAACCCTTCTCTTACAAAGTGATACAAGAAGAAATCATGCAACTCATATGGACCAATAATATCTTCTGTTATTTGCTCTATTTTGTCATCTTTGTGCGGTAATAACTCTGGACTAACAGGTGTATTTAATATCTCTTTTAAAATATTTTTGATATTAATATTTTTGTTTGCATAATATTCGATTATATATCTTACCAAAGTTTTTGGGATTCCACTATTTAAAGAATACATACTCATATGGTCTCCATTATATGTATTCCATCCTAGAGCAATCTCACTTAAATCCCCAGTTCCTATTACAATTGCTCCTATCTTATTTGACATATTCATTAAAATTGATGTTCTAACCCTCGCTTGAGTATTTTCATAAGTTACACTAAAATCAACTATGCTATGTTCAATTGCTTTAAACTCTTCTATTACAATTGGATTAATATTTATCTCTTTAATGGTTACACCAAGCTCTTTAGCAAGATTTATAGCACTATTTTTGGTTCTAGAAGTAGTTCCAAGACCAGGCATAGTAACAGCAATTATATCTTTTAAATCAAAATTTGCAATTTTAAATGCTTTATGGGTTGATAAAAGTGCTAAAGTCGAATCCAAACCTCCAGATACTCCAATTACTACCTTTTTAATTCCTATTGTTTTTAATCTTCTTATTAAAGCATATGCTTGTATATCTGTTATCTCTTCACATACCTCTTCTCGTAAATTATCATCACTTGGAACAAAAGGATATGGATTGTAAGTTCTATCGATTTTATCTATGTTATTTAATTTTTTTAACTCTATCTCTCTAAAATCATTAATATATGTTTGATTAAATGAAGTATCTATTCTTCTAATATTTGATACTCTTTGGTAATCTAAAGTAGCATATATAATTTTACTATCAAATGATATTTTTCTATCTCTTTTTAGAATTTTTCCATATTCTGAGATTATTAAATCACCACCAAAGATAGTATCTGATGAACTCTCACCTATAGAACTAGAAGCATAAATATATCCACAAATTAATCTTGAACTTTGGGTTCTTACTAGCTCTTCTCTATACTTAGATTTACCTACTATTTCATTACTTGCACTTAAATTGAAAATAAGATTTGCCCCACTACTAGCCATATAATTACTAGGAGGAGTAACAGACCATAAATCTTCGCATATTTCTATACCAAATGTTACTTCATCTTTTTTAAATAAAATATCTACACCAAATGGAACTTTAAATGATAATATATCAATATAGCAATTTTTTATATCTTTGCCACTATTAAAATATCTAAAGTCATAAAATTCTTGTTTACTTGGTAGATAGCTTTTGGGGACAATGCCTAAAATCTCTCCAGATTGAATTACAATAGCACAATTATATAACCTATCTTTATGTTTCAAAACATATCCAATAATTGATATTATATTTAATTCTTTGCTCTCTTTTAAAATATATTCTAATGCTTTTGCTTGTTGATTTAGTAATTGTGTTTGAAATATTAAATCACCCACACTATAACCTACCAAAGATAGCTCTGGAAATAAAATTATTGCACTATGATTACTATTTGCTTCTTTGATAAGTTTAATAATCTCTTTTGCATTAGAAGTTGGGTTAGCTAATGACAACCTAGGTGAAGCAGCAGCAACTTTTACAAAACCAAACATATATTGACCTTAAAATGGGTATTTTTTGACATTTTATCAAAAAAATCTTATTACAATATTATTTTAGAAATATTGAATACTTTTTTAACTCTAATCTTAAATCCTTATAGTTTGGCAAATAGCTCTCTACCAAACTCCAAAAATCTTTTGAATGATTTTTATGCACTATATGGGATAACTCATGAACTATTACATACTCAATTATATCTACAGGAAGTAAGCAAAGATAGGTATTTAAAGATATATTATTTTTTGATGAACAACTACCCCATTGTCTTTTGGTTTTTCTATATTTTATGGCTGTTGATTTAAGCTTCATTATATCTTCCCATTTATAAACTAGTGGGGTTATTTTGGATTTTGCTTGATCTTTATAAAGTTCATCTCTAATTTTACTCTTAATATCACTATTAAAAGGAAAATTAGTATTTACAATAATTTTTTCATCTATATATTTGAAACTATTATCATCTGATTTTATAATTTCCATTTGAATAGCTTTTCCAAAAAGTAGTATTTCATCATCTTTTTCTAGAAGTTGTAACTCTTTATTTGAGTCTATAAATTTATAATAAAGTTTTTCTATATCATCAATTTTTCTATTTAAAATATTTAATATATATTTTTTTGAGGTAGAGTAGGGGGCTTTTATCTCTAGATATGGGGTATTTAAATCATCTTTAATTTTAAAGTAAATATTTTTTCTTAATCGTTTGCTATATTTTAAATTAACTTTTAATGTAGTAGTTGATAGTTTTAAATCTATTTATTTACCCTCGCCAATAGCATAATTTATATTTTTGCTTTTTAAAAATTCTATATATTTTTCAAACTCTTTTTTTGCTAGAGACTCATCTAATGAAGCAATAGATATAGTAGTTCTCCAGCCATCACTATATAGTTTTGGTAAAGATGAAACTTCTATACCTTCTGGAGCATTTTGCATTAGCTCTATAAATTCATTCTCTTTGCATAGTGCAGTAAATGTTAATCTATACTCTTTTTGTCCCTTATCACTAAAATATTTATCTAAAATATACTCTACCATTGGGTGGCTCATTTCGGGAAAGCCTGGCAAAAAGAAAAATCTTTTATCAAGCCCAAAACCATACATTCCATTTACTTTATTTGGAATAAGCTCTGCCCCTTTTGGAAGCTCTGCCATTTTTAGAGGATGTTTATTTTGGCTATCTTTTATTCTCTCTTCTATTTTGGCTTTAAATTTTTCATTTGTATATAGCTTTCCATCACTTAGAGCTTTAGCTGCAGCCTCTCTTGTATA
>CAYPVY010000110.1:0-3830 GCA_964414305.1 uncultured Nitratifractor sp. | reverse complement strand
TCATCCATAGTCCCAAATCCGCCAGGATAAACTACCATTCCTTTTGAACGCTGAAAGAAATGAAATTTTCTAATTGAAAAGTAGTGAAATAAAAAGCATAATTCTGGAGTAATATATGGATTTGGATGTTGCTCAAAAGGAAGCTTAATATTTAAACCTATTGAGTTTGCTCCAACTTCCCAAGCACCTCTATTTGCAGCCTCCATAATTCCAGGACCACCACCTGTCATTACAATTACACGATTATCTTGAGGCTCTTTACCGCTACTTCCTACAATTCTTCCAAGTTCTCTTGCATCTTCATAGTAATAGCTGTTATTTAGAGCAATTGTTGCTCTTTTTAACTCCTCTTTAGAAGCTTTTTTATTAATAAGTTCATCAACTCTTTTTTTAGCTACATCTTGAGGCAATATCCTAGCACTACCAAAAATCGCAATAGTATGCTCAATACCAAAACTCTTCATTGTTAATTCAGCTTTTAGATAATCAAGTTCAAGCCTTACACCTCTAGTTTCATACTTTTTTAAAAACTCTTTATCATCTTCTGCCAATTTATAAGTAGGAGATTTCATTATTTTTTCTAAAAGCTCTTTTTCTTTTTCGCCATAATAATTCACATTAAACCTTTATTTTGTAACAAAAATAATATTTTTATTTTACACAATTTAAGCTTTTATATAATAGAAATTAAAAGTAATGTAAATGTATAAGATTAGATAAATCTAAAAACTAACTAATATATTAATTTTTTATGATTATTATATTTAAGAGAGATATCTTATAGAACGCGAATAAATTCGCGTGTTTATTTTGTTTGAAATTACTTTTTTAATTTTTACATCTTAGATGCTACAAGCCTTGCTAAATCAAAAAGACGACTTGCATAACCAAATTCATTATCATACCAAGCCATTATTTTTACCATCTTTCCAGCTACTACTTGAGTAGAAAGAGCATCTACTATTGAAGAGTGAGAGTTTCCTAAAATATCACTAGATACAACTTCATCAAAAGTTACTTCTAAAACACCCTTTAATCTAGCTTCACTTGCCTCTTTAAGAGTATTATTTAATTCATCAACAGTTACCTCTTTTTTTAAGTTTGCAACAACTTCTGTAATTGCACCATCTGGCACTGGAACACGAAGAGCCATAGCAGTCATTTTACCCTCTAAGCTAGGAATAACTTTTACAGTAGCTTTGGCTGCACCTGTTGTTGTTGGGATAATGTTTTGAGCAGCTGCGCGACCACGGCGATGTTTACCTGGTTTTTTTCTATCTATTGTAACTTGGCTAGAAGTATAAGCATGAGTTGTAGTAATATGAGCACTCTCTACCCCAAAATTATCTTCTAAAACTTTCATTATAGGAGCTAGAGAATTTGTTGTGCAACTAGCATTTGAAATAATATGATGCTTATTATTATCATATAAATCTTCATTTACACCAAATACAACTGTTAAATCCTCTTCTTTTGCTGGAGCTGAAATTAAAACTTTCTTAGCACCTGCTTTTATATGCTTAGCTGCATCATCTCTTTTTGTAAATTTACCTGTGCATTCTAAAACTATATCAATATCGCTCCAAGGCAACTTTAAAGGGTCTCTTTCGTTTATTATTTTAATCTTTTTGCCATTTATAATCAAATTTTCATCATCATACTCTACAACTGCTGGAAAACGCCCATGAACTGTATCAAATTTTAACATATATGCTAAATCTTCTGGAGTCCCACTACCACCATTTGCCATTACAATTTCAATATCTTTTTGCTCAGTAGTTACATAATTCCAAAGAACCATCTTACCTATTCTTCCTAGACCATTTATAGCGACTTTTTTCATATAAATTCCTTTTGAGTAACAGTTTTAAGAATTTTATCTAAAAATTATTATATCTTTAACTATATTTTATAATTATCTGCTAAAATCATTTTTATAGAAACAGGACAAAATTAGTCCGAATTAATTTTTAAGGAGAATAGTTATGATGAGTGGAATTCCACAACCAGCATTTTATATATTCAAATGTCAACAAAGTGCACCTCCAGGTATGCCAAAACCAAGCTGTGTAAGTCAAAATAATCCAGAATCTCAAGAACTATTTGGATATATGGCTCAACAATTAATGACAAAAGGTATTATGGGAACTGTTCAGCCAATTCAGACAAGTTGTCTTGGTCGTTGCCAACAAGGTCCCGTAATGCTTGTAGAGCCAGGACATACTATGTATGTAGATTTAACAAAAGAGAAGATTGATAGAATAATAGATGAGCATTTAATTGGTGGAAAAGTTGTGCAAGAGTATGTTATTCCTGAAGAGTTTTGGGGTGAACCAACTAATCCAGCAACTCTAGCTAGATAAACCTTGAGGTTTTACACCTCAAACTTACTTTTTTTCTCGTTTATTTCACAATTTTTGGTATAATAATTAATAAATTGTTTAAAGGTTTGATATGACTATTACTATGTTATATAGCAAAATTCATCGTGCCACTGTAACAGATGCAAATTTAAATTATGTTGGTTCAATTACTATTGATATTGAAATACTAAAAGCTGCGAATATGAAAGTAGGGCAAAAAGTTGATATTGTAAATGTTAATAATGGGGAGAGATTTAGCACATATATAATTCCTGGAGAGGCTGGTAAAAAAGAGTTTTGTCTAAATGGTGCAGCAGCTAGAAAAGTTCATAGAGGTGATAAAATAATAATTATTGCATATACTGAACTTACACCAAAAGAAGCAGATGAATTTAAGCCAAAAATTGTTATATTAGATGATGATAATAATATAGCTCAAGAGTTTGAAGGGTTAGAGTAATGTTTGGTAATTTTGATATGAGTAAAATGCAAGATATGCTAAAAGATATGCAAGAGAAAGCCAAAGAGCTTGAAGATAAGATAAAATCTACTACCTATAAAGTAAAAGGTGGAGGAGGTATGATTGAAGTTGTTGCTAATGGGGCAGGAGAAATTGTAGATATAAATATTGATGATTCACTGCTTGAAGATAAAGACTCATTACAAATTCTATTAATTAGCACAATAAATGATGCACTTAAAATGGTAGAAGATAACAAAAAAAGTCAAGCTCTAAATATGTTTGGTGGATTAAACCCTTTTGGTGAAAATAGATGAAAGAGCTTTTAGAGGCAATTGAACACGACTCTTTGCCACAAATAAAAAAACTCCTTCAAAATAATAATTATGACTTAAATTGTGAAGTTGTGGTTGGTGCTGAGTATGATTTAGATGAACATGATGAAATTCAATTAATTTTTTATTTAATCCAAAACGGTGCTAGTAAAGAGGCAATAGAGTTATTAATTGAAAATGGATTAGATATTACCTATACTAATCGTGAAGGCTTAGGAGCTTTAGATTATGCAATAAAATATAAAAGAAAAGATATTATAAATTTATGCAAAGAGTATGGAATTGATTTAACTACTAGTAAGAGAAAAAGTGGACTTACCCCTTTAATGTTAGCTGCAAGTTTTAATGATATTGAGTTAATAGAGTTTTTAATTAATGAGGGTGCAGATATTAATATTAAAGATAAATTTGGTATGAGTGCATTAGATTACGCTAAAAAAATGGGTCAAAAAAAAGCTGCAGAGTTCTTAGAAAAATATGAAAATAGATAAAAGATAAAATCATATTATTTTTTACACACATTAAGTTTTATATAAAAGTAAAGTCTAATAAAATCTAAAATCTAATTAATTATAATAAGAATAGATGTTATTTGTTTTATTAATTTATATAAAAATTATTATATAAGTATATATTTTGAAATTAAAATATTCTAAAACTCGTAAATTCATA
>CAYPVY010000109.1:0-3850 GCA_964414305.1 uncultured Nitratifractor sp. | reverse complement strand
ATCTATTTTTATATATTATAACTATTTTCTAAGTAAAGGTGTAATATTTATATCTAGCTGGGATAGAGTAGCAGTATTTGGGTTGCCATCAGTTTGTGTGGTTTTTGCCTTTGTCCTTTTAGAAAAAAACAATATATCAATTAACTCTATTATTACCAAAATAGGTGATGCATCTTATTCGATATATCTATCTCATCTTTTAACACTAAATGCTATTGGTAGAGTATGGAATAAATTCTCATCAAATTCTATTTGGGATAATTATATTATGTTGCCTATACTTTTAATTGCATCTATAGTAGTAGGAATGATTAGTTACAAGTATATTGAAAAACCTTTAATTAGTTATGCAAAAAAATTTAAAAAGAATATTTTTAAAAATAATTAAAAGAAGTAATGGCGGACAGTGAGGGATTCGAACCCTCGGTGCCCTTTCGGACACGCACCCTTAGCAGGGGTGTGGTTTCAGCCAGCTCACCCAACTGTCCTTGTTAAGTGGGCGCAATTTTACACGATATTTGCTTAAAATTATATTAAAGTGCATCAATTTTGATTCAAATAAAGAATTTATGCTAAAATCAAATAAAATTAAGGTCAGAAGATATGAAATATATAGATGCTTTTAATTTAACGCTAAATAGTATAAGCAATATAAATAGTTATGAAAAAATAGATATATTTGATTCATTAAATAGAGTAATAACAAAAGATATTTTATCTCTAAGAGCTCTTCCTCCATATAATAACTCCGCAATGGATGGTTACTGCTTTAAATATGAAGATATAAATCAAAAACTAAAAGTTAAGGGCAAAATATTAGCTGGAGACACCAAGGAATATAGAATAAATGACTTAGAATGTTACAAGATTATGACTGGTGCAAAAATTCCTTTAAATTGTGATTGTGTAGCTCCAAAAGAGATTTGTATAGTAGAAGAAGATGGTATTAATATTACAAAAAAAATAGACAAATATAATGCAATTAGATTAAGAGGTGAAGAGATAGAGACTAATAAAACAATATTATTTAAAGGTGATAGATTGAATGCATCTAAAATTGCTCTACTTGCTTCTCAAGGAATAGATAAAATTGAAGTTTACAAAGAGTTGAAAATAGCAATAATATCTACTGGAAGTGAACTAAAAGAGGTTTATGATGAGGCGAATAATGATGAATTGTATAATATAAATGGTATCAATATCTATATGCATCTAAAAGAGCTTGGAATTAATAGTAACTATATTGGAGTTTTACCAGATAATTTAGAAAAAAGTATAGAGTTTTTTAAAGATTTAAAAGAGTATGATGTAATTATTACAACTGGTGGAGTAAGTAGTGGGGATGCTGATTTTACTAAAAAGGCACTAACTTTAGCAGGATTTGAAGAGCTATTTCATGGTGTAGATGTAAAACCTGGGCGACCTTTGCTTATAGGTAAAATTGATAATAGCTTAGTTTTAGCACTTCCAGGTAATCCTCTTGCAGCAATTATGCATTTGATACTCTTAGGTATTCCATCTATATTAAAAAAGCAAGGTGCAAATGAGATTTTTTTTAGCACACAAAAAGCAAAAATATCTTCAAACCTCCACTTAAAGCCAAACAGAGCTAATATAGTTTTAGGAGAGCTAAAAGATGGAATATTTACACCATATAAAAATAATCAATATGGCTCAGGAATGATTACTCCATTAATAAACTCTAATGCAATAGTAATATTTAATGAAAAGATTTCATCAGTTACAAAAGGTGATATTGTAAATTGCATACTCTTTAAATCAAATCAATTTACAAAAAATTGCAACTATTTTGATGTAACAATTTAACACGATAGAATCAAAAAGTAGTTACTTATAGAGTTTTATTAATCAAACTTATATAACACAAATTATATAATCATACAAATTACAAACAAAAGGTTTTATATGCAGCTAGACGATGTAAAAATTTATGAGTATGATGCTGTTATTGTAGGTGCCGGACTTGCTGGTTTAGCAGCGGCTAAAGAGTTAAGCGAAGCTGGTAAAAGAGTAGCAGTTATTACAAAGCTTCATCCTTTAAGAAGCCATTCAGGTGCTGCTCAAGGTGGTATAAATGCTGCTTTGAGTGAAGATGACTCAACAGAACTTCATGAGTTTGATACAGTTAAAGGTAGTGATTATTTAGGTGATCAAGATGCGATTGAATTGATGTGTTCTAAAGCTCCAGAGACTATTAGATGGGCTGAGAGAATGGGAGCTGTATTTTCTCGTGATGATAAAGGTAAAATTGCTGTTAGACCTTTTGGTGGCCAGAGTAAACCAAGAGCTTGTTATGCGGCAGATAGAACTGGATTGACACTTCTTCAAACAATTTATGAACAAGCATATCGTGCTGGAATTGAAGTGTTTGATGAGTGGTATTGTGCAGACCTTTTATATGAAAATGGTAAAGCAAAGGGCGTTGCAGCATATAATATAAGAACAAGTGAACCTGCAATATTCAATGCAAAAGTAACTATGTTTGCAACTGGTGGATATGGAAGAGCTTTTAAAATCAACTCAAATGCACATGCAAATACAGGTGATGCTCTATCTATATTTGCAAGACGCGGTCTTCCGCTTGAGGATATGGAGTTTGTGCAATTCCATCCAAGTGGTCTTGGAGGTAGTGGAGTTTTAATCTCTGAAGCAGCTAGAGGTGAAGGTGGAAGACTCTTTAACTCTAAGGGCGAGAGATTTATGGAAAAATATGCTCCAAATGCTCTAGAGTTAGCAAGTCGTGATGTTGTAAGTCGTGCAATTATGGAAGAGATTAGACAAGGTAGAGGTGTAGGACCAAATAAAGATGCAGTTTATATAGATTTAACTCACCTACCAAAAGAGACAATTCTTACAAAATTACCTGAACTTAGAGACTTAGCAATTACTTTCCTAGGGCAAGATATGCTAAAAGAGCCTATTATGATTGCCGCAACTGCACACTACTCTATGGGTGGTATTCCTGTAAATATTAGAACTCAAGTTAAAAAATCTCCAACAGAGCTTGTAGAGGGGCTTTATGCAGCTGGAGAGTGTAGCTGTGTAAGTGTTCATGGAGCAAATAGACTTGGGGCAAACTCAGTATTAGATGCACTATTCTTTGGTAGAGTAGCTGGAGAGAGTATGATAGCTGATATAGACAAAATAGAGCTAGAAGCAGCAACTAAAGAAGATGCAAAAAATATGATTGAACAAGTAAATTGGACTAAATCTAATAATGGAAATGAGAGAGTTCCAAACTTAAGAGCTGAACTTCAAGAGTCAATGACTATGGATGCAGGTGTATTTAGAACAAAAGAGTCTCTTCAAAGACAAAAAGATAAATTAAAAGAGATATATGAAAGATATAAAAATATAAGAATTGATGATAAATCAAATACATTTAATACAGACTTACAAGAAGCAATTGAATTAAAACATATGATTGATTTTTCTCTATTTATAGTTGAGGGTGCTTTAAATAGAGAAGAGAGCCGCGGAGCTCACTATAGAGAGGATTTTCCAAATAGAGATGATGAGAAGTTTTTAAAACATACCTATGCTAAATTTAATGGAGAGTATGATTTAGATATTGAGTATGGCGATGTTGTTCTTGGAAAATTTGAACCAACAGAGAGAAAATATTAAGGGGCAAAATGATGGGGAATGAAACAGTAAAAAAAGAGATTACAATAAAGGCTTTTCGATTTAATGCAGAGACTGACTATTTGCCATACTATAAAACATATAAGATGGAAATAGGAAAAGATGAGCTAATATTAGATCTATTAAATAGAATAAAATGGGAGCATGATGGAAGCTTCTCATATAGAAGAAGTTGTCGTCATGG
>CAYPVY010000108.1:0-3879 GCA_964414305.1 uncultured Nitratifractor sp. | reverse complement strand
TCTCTCTTGCGTTTTAAAGCTTCTTCTTTTTTCTTCTCCATCATTATAGCATCTTTAAGCTCATCTTCTCCATCAAATCTTGCACCATCTAAAAATTTTGATTGATCATCAAATTGACCAGTTTTTAAGCCCCACAAAAGAGCAAAAAGCCCTAATGCACCAAGAAAAGTTGAGATTCCAAGCATCAATATTAAAACATTATCACTCATATTTTGCTCCTATATATTCTAAATGAATTTCCTACAACTATCAAAGAGCTTAAACTCATAGCTAGTGCTGCAAAAAGTGGATTTACATATCCTAAAACAGCAAGTGGAATAACTGTAATATTATATACCAAGCTAAAACCTAGATTCTCTTTTATTGCTCTAAAAACTCTTTTGCTTAGCACAAAAGCTTTTTGTAAGCTACTTAAAGAGTTGTTTAGAAGAACTACATCACTCACCTCCAATGCCACATCAGCACCACTTCCCATAGCAATAGCAATATCACTTTTTGCCAAGGCTATTGAGTCATTTATTCCATCTCCAACCATTACTACAATTTCACCATTTTGATGTAATTTATCTATATATGATGCTTTATCTTGAGGAAGTAGATTTGCTTTAACCTCATCAATACCTAGCTCTTTTGCTATCTCTTTTGCAACACTCTCTCTATCACCTGTAAGCATCACTACTTTTAAACCTAGCTCTTTTACTTTTGAGATAAACTCTTTTGCATTTGGTTTTATAACATCTTTTAGCTCAAAAATAGCAACAACTTCTTTATTAATAGCAAAAATATAGATACTATTTTTACTATCAATATCAAATTTTATATTATACTCTTTTAAAAGTTCCGTATTTCCACCCAAAAGTTCTATATCTTTATATTTAGCAACTACACCTTTTGCTTGAATCTCTTTTATGTTATCTAAATTTAGCTCTTTTAAATTTTCATTTTTCTCTTCTAAATGTTTTGCAATTGCTTTGCTTATTGGATGATTAGAAATTTTTGCTAAAGAGTATAATAGCGATAAATCAAACTCTTTTATAAAATTTTGTTTTATTACAATTGGTTTTCCAATAGTTATAGTTCCTGTTTTATCAAGAGCCAAAATAGTTGCTTTTGCCATAGATTCTAAAGTTATAGCTTCTTTAAATAAAATCCCCTCTTTTGCAGCTTTAGATATCCCAACAAGAGTTGCCATAGGAGTAGCAAGACCTAATGCACAAGGACAAGCTATAACTATAACTGAAATTGCAATGATTAAAGATTGCTCAAAACCAACTTTCCCAATAAAATACCATCCTAAAAATGTCAATATTGCAATAGTTAAAATAGTTATACTAAAATAACCAGAAATTTTATTTGCAAGTTGCTCAATATGTGGCTTTTTAGTAACGGCATCACTTAATAGTTCTGTTATTTGATAGACTATAGAATCATTATTATTTTTAGTTACTCTATACTGAATTGGACTATCAATTACTATAGAACCGCTTAATACCTCATCATTTTCTTTTTTTAAGATTGGTTCACTCTCGCCTGTTAGAAAGCTTAAGTCCAACATTGCAGAACCCTTTGTAATAACTCCATCTAAGACTATTTTTTCACCTGCTTTTGTCTCTATAATATCTCCAATTTCTATAGTTTCAATAGGCTTTAACTCTTTTTTACCATCTTTTACGACAAAAGCTTCAGTTGGCATACTTCCTATTATCTTATCTAAAGTATCAGCAGCTCTTTTTTTGCTCAATATCTCTAAATATTTGCCAACTAATACAAATGTAATAATCATTGTAACAGAGTCAAAATACACCTCCCCAGTTTCAGTAACCATAGCATAAACTGAATATAAATAGGCCAAAAGTGCACCAGCACTTACAAGTAAATCCATATTTACAAAGCGATTTTTTAAGCCATAATAAGCACCTCTAAAAAATATCCATCCACTATAAAAAAGTGTAGGTGTTGCCAAAATAAACTCTGCAATATTTAAGATATTTTTATGGCTTCTCTCCATTCCTGTAAAGAAACCTGTATATTGTGCTATTGCTATCCACATAATATTCATTGTAGCAAAGACACCTACTAAAATTCTTGAGTAGTATTCGTTTCTAAGTTTTGTAGCCTTTTCTTCTTGAATTTTTGGGTCATATGGGTGTGCATCATATCCAATAGCTCTAATTATCTCTATAATTTTAGATAGCTTTATTACATCACTATCCCATATTACTTTTGCTTTATTATTAGAGTAATTTATATTAGCCTCTATTACTCCATCACTTTGGTGAAGAACTTTTTCATTTAACCATACACAAGCTGAACAGTGTATTCCTTCAATTATTAGATTTATTTCGCTAAAGCCATCTTTAGTAGTTTTTATATATTTTTTGGCAAATGCCTCACTATCAAATCTATCTAAATCGCTAAAATCAATATTTGCAGGTTCAAGCTTGTTTGAGCCAAGTCTCTCATAGAAGCTATCAAGCCCTTTTGAGTTTAGAAGTGTATAAACCCCTTCACATCCCTTACAGCAAAAATATAGCTTTTTGCCATCTTCTTCTTTTATTATCATAACTGATTCATCAAATTCTAATTTGCAGTGAGAACATTCAACTTTTGCCAAAAGATACCTTTGAGAAAATATAATTTTATTTTATCTAAAAAGTTGTTATAGTAAAATTGTAATTGAGATATTAAATTAACAAAAAATTAGTATAATTAGATATTTTATTAAAAGGTGTATATATTGAATAGAGATGATATATCAAATGTTGCTAATTTACCCACTAAATATGGTAATTTTAAAATACAATCTTTTAAAGAGGGTAATAAAGAGCACCTTGCAATTTTTACAGAACCATTGCCAGATATTCCGCTTGTTAGGGTTCATTCAGAGTGTTTGACAGGTGATGTTTTGGGCTCATTAAAGTGTGATTGTGGTGAACAGTTAGATTTAGCTTTAGAGATAATTGCAAAAGAGGGTGGCTTATTGATATATCATCGACAAGAGGGAAGAAATATAGGTTTATTTAATAAAGTAAATGCCTATGCTTTGCAAGATAATGGTTTAGATACGATTGAAGCAAATCATCAGCTTGGATTTAGAGCTGATGAGAGAACATATGATATTGTAAAAAAGATTTTAAACCATTTTGGAATAAAAAAATTAAAACTCTTAACAAACAATCCTAAAAAATTAGATTCTCTAAAAGGCTTTGAGATTGTAGAGAGAATACCTATTAAAATCTCACCTAATAGTTACAACAAAGATTATCTAAAAGTAAAAAAAGAGCAACTAGGACATCTACTTGATTGATATATTAAAAAAAGAGTTAAACCAAAACGAAATTAATATTAGTTCAAATAGTATTGAAGAGCTTAATATATTTGCAAATAAGCTTATGTGGTGGAATAATACACATAATATTACTGGTGCAAAAACAAAAGATGATATTATTAAAAATATTATAGACTCAATTTATCCTATTAAATTTATAGATAAGCCAAAAAAACTCCTAGATGTAGGAACTGGAGCTGGATTTCCTGGTTTGGTTTTGGCAATTGTATTAAAAGATACAAAGACTACATTAGCTGAGCCTATAAATAAAAGGGCATCATTTTTAAGATATATAATTACTCAGTTATCTTTAAAAAATACAACTATTTTTAAAGATAGAGTAGAGAGGTTAAAAGATGATAAATTTGATTTAATTACATCTAGGGCAGTTACAAATACAAAACTACTATTAGAGTTAACAAAAGAGCTTTCAAATAGTGATACTAAGTATCTTTTTTTCAAAGGAGAGAGGGTATTTAGTGAAGTTAAAGATTTGGATAATAAGTATATATATGATATAGTTACAAAAGGAAGAAGAAATTATCTATATA
>CAYPVY010000107.1:0-3959 GCA_964414305.1 uncultured Nitratifractor sp. | reverse complement strand
CATCCTAAAGATTATCTAAATGTTGGTGATGAGATTAATGTAGAGATAATAGAGATTGATAAAGAGAATCAAAGATTAAGAGTTAGCCTAAAAAAATTACTTCCTAAGCCAATAGAAGAGTTTAGTTCTAAATATAAAGTAGGTGATGTAGTAAAAGGAAATGTAACTTCAGTTACTGATTTTGGTGCTTTTGTTAAAATCGATAATATTGAAGGTTTGCTTCATAACCAAGAGTGTTCATGGGATAAAAGCCTTAAATGTAAAGATATTTTAAAAGTTGGTGATGAAGTAGAAGTTAAAATCATTAATATAGATAAAGATAATGCTAAAGTATCTCTTAGCAAAAAGGCACTTGAAGAATCTCCAGCTCAAAAATTTGCTGCTTCTCATAAGGTAGGAGATATAGTAGAAGGAACAATAAAAGATATAAAAGATTTTGGTATATTCATAAATTTAGAAGATGGTGTAGATGCGTTAATTAGAAGTGAAGATTTATATCCATTAAAAGCTGAAGAGTTGGAAAAAGGTCAAAATATACAAGCTGTATTAGTCTTTATTGATCCTAAAAAAGATAGAATTAGAGCTTCAGTTAAGAGATTAGAAAAACAAAAAGAGAAAGAGGCTTTAAAAGAGTATAGCGATGATAGCTCTATAAATTCTTTGGGTGAATTGATAAAAAAATAAAATATTGGGATAGTATATGAGCAAATATAAAATAGTTGTATGCGACCATATCCACCAGAGTGGATTGGATATATTAGAAAACTCAAGTGATATAGAGTATATAAATGCAGCTGATGAACCAAAAGATAAATTAGTAGAAGAGATAATAGTAGATGCTGATGTTATAATTACAAGAAGCTCTACTGATGTAGATGAATATTTATTAGAACATGCTAAAGAGTTAAAAGCAATTGTTAGAGCTGGAGTTGGAGTAGATAATGTAGATATCGATGGATGCTCTAAAAGAGGAATTGTTGTTATGAATGTCCCAACTGCTAATACAATTGCAGCAGTTGAGCTTACTATGGCTCATATGTTATCATGTGTTAGACAATTTCCTTATGCACACAATAATCTAAAATTAGATAGAGTATGGAGACGCCAAGATTGGTATGGTATTGAGCTTAAAGATAAAAAGCTTGGTATTATAGGTTTTGGTAATATAGGCTCTCGTGTAGGTATTAGAGCAAAAGCATTTGAAATGGATGTTATAGCATATGACCCATATATAGACCCTACAAAAGCAACTAATTTAGATATTAAATACACAACTAATTTTGATGATATATTAGATTGTGATATTATTACAATACATACACCAAAAAATGAAGAGACTATCAATATGATAGGCAAAGAAGAGATTGCCAAAATGAAAGATGGTGTAGTATTAATAAATTGTGCCAGAGGTGGATTGTATAATGAAGAAGCTTTAATAGAAGGGCTAAAGAGTGGTAAGATATATATGGCTGGGATAGATGTATTTAGTAAAGAACCAGCTACTAATCATCCTCTACTAGATTTGGATAATGTAACAGTTACTCCACATTTAGGAGCAAATACTAAAGAGTCTCAAAGAAATATTGCTATACAAGCTGCAGAAAATGCAATAAGTGCAGCTAGAGGAATTGCTTATCCTAATGCTTTAAATCTACCAATTAAAGAGAATGAATTACCAGATTATGTTAGACCATATCTTGAATTGTCTCAAAAATTAGGAAATATGGCTTCACAAATTATTAAAAGTGGTATTAAATCTATCAAAGTAATAAGTGAAGGAGAAATTAGCAACTATTTAGACTCTTTGGCTACTTTTGCAACTGTTGGGGTTTTGAGTGAGCCATTGGCAGACCAAATTAATTATGTTAATGCAGAATATGTTGCAAAAGAAAGAGGTATCACAATAGAAAAAGAGCCTACTAAAAGTAGCAAAGGATTTAAAAATTTAATTACCATTAAATTAACTTCTCAAAATGGAAATGTTATAAAGATAAGTGGAACAGTTCTTGAAGAGACATTACAAAGAGTTGTAGAGATAGATGATTATACTTTAGAGATTGAACCAAAAGGTAGATTGATATTGTTTAAAAATAGTGATGAGCCTGGTGTAATTGGTAGTGTAGGTAATATAATTGCTAAGCATAATATTAATATATCTGATTTCAGGTTAGGTAGAAATAGTAATTCACAAGCTTTAGCAGTAATTAGGGTGGATCAAGATATAACTAAAGAGTTAATCGAAGAGTTATCTAACCTTGAAGCTTGTATAAGCGTAAAGAGTGTTATTTTATAAATAACCTCTTTTAAGTATTATTGGAAAATTTAAAATAGAGTTACTTCACTTTTGCATTCATTTATATCGCATTCATCTTCAAAATTATCAATCTCTTGAGTTAAACAACAAGCACAATCTTTGCATATATATTCATAGTTGTTTTTGTTTAAAAATATCTCATCGTTTTGAGAGAACTCTTTGTAACATTTAGAGCAATATTTTGTTATGTTGTTTAATATTTTATTTTTATTGTTCTCTAAGATAAAAAATTCACTATTTATTTGAATCATTTTCAATCTCACTTATCATTTTTTTAGCATCATTAAAGTTTGGTTCAAGCTCTAAAGCTTTTTTGTATAGAGATAATGCTTCATCTTTTTTACCCAAATCATAAAGTGTGTTTGCATAATTATAATAGTATGGAGCATAACTTTTATCTAACTCTATTGCAATTTTATGATGCTCTATAGCTTCTTTGGCTTTACCTACTTTATTAAGAGCATTTGCTAAATTATTGTGTGTTAAATCATCATCTTTGCTATTTTCTAAAACCTTTTTAAACTCTTCTATTGCTTTTTCATACTCTTTATCTTCTAAATAAAGTGTTCCTAAAATTCTTAGAGCCTCTATATTATTAGGCTCTCTAATAAGAAGAGCATTTATTGCTTTTTTTGCTTCTTCTTTATCTCCTTTATCAATAGCATTTTTAGCTAAATCAAATAACTCTTGTGTTCTATCTTTTTTAATATCTTGATTTTCAACTTTTTTAAAAACTTTGTCATATCTTGATACTCCACCTATATTTTCATCAGGCATTTTTGGCTCAAAATCTACTCCTCTTTTTGGGTGATTTCCGCTAAATAATTGTTTGAAAAATATTGAAAAAATAATTACTGCAAAAAGTAGCATTACTAATTGAAATTGAGTCATATGTCTCCTTTTTAATAACTTATTCTAGTATAGACAAATTCTTATAAAGAAGAGCTAAAAGTTTATGCTATAATTATACAAAAATTTAAAGGATATCTATGAGTATAAAAGAGAGAATAAAGGCTGATATTAAAGAGGCAATGAGGGCAAAAGATGTTACAAAAAGAGACACATTAAGAAATTTGAATACAGCTATAAAGCAGATTGAAATTGATGAGAGAAAAGAGTTAAGTGATAGCGAAGTTGAGGCAGTATTGAGCAAATATTTAAAACAAAGAGAAGATACATTGGCACAATTTAAAGAGGCTGGTAGAGATGATTTGGTTGCTAAAGAAGAGGCTGAAATAGCTATAGTAAAGGCATATTTACCAGAACCACTAAGTGATGATGAGTTAAAAAATCTAGTAAAAGATATTGCATCAGAGTTAAATGCTACTTCTATGAAAGATATGGGTAAAGTTATGGGTGAGATTAAAAAAAGAGTAGGCTCAAGAGCTGATGGTTCAAAAGTAAATAAATTTTTTAAAGAAATTATAAGCTAACTTAACTATCATTAATTAATTAAATTTAAAAAAAGGAGTTTATATGAAAAAGTTTACAAGTATAGTAGCATCTATTGCACTAGTTGGTGGCTTATCTTATGCAAAAGAGGTAAAAATAGGTGTTGTATTGCCGCTTACAGGTGGTGTTGCGGCATTTGGAGAGACAAGTAAAAGAGGTTTAGATGTTGCTTATGAGCAAAATCATAAATTAA
>CAYPVY010000106.1:0-4206 GCA_964414305.1 uncultured Nitratifractor sp. | reverse complement strand
CTATCCTACTCCTTTAATAAATTAATTTCAGCAATATCGATAATTGCTTCACAGAAATGGGGTTAGGTTCATCACCTGACCCCATTTCGCTGTCCATTTACCAGTGTATGGGTCATAATCTCTAAAGCCAAATGGAACTTCAAAGCTTGGGTTTGTATCACTTAGTATATTACCATAACTATCATACTCAATTTGTTTTACAATATTACCATTATTACATTTAAACTTACTATTTAGATTTTATATAAATATTTTTAACTCCTTTACACCTTTTTCTTTTTATGCTACAATAACGCAATTTAAAAAAAGGCTATAATATGAGCAATATCGAAAAACTAAAAAGATTACTAGAAGAAAAGATTATTCCAGATTTAGAGAGTGTAATTGACTCAATTTTTCAAGATATTAAAGATGGTGAAGAGATTTCTTTGGGAGAGAAAGAAGAGCTTGAGGAACTTCAAGAGATGCACAAAGAGTGTAGAGAAATTTTAATAGAAATTGAAGCAAATGAACTAGAAGAAGATGAAGCAAAAGAGTTATATGAAGAGTTAATAGAGGTAATTTCAAACAATTAAGAGACTAACTCTTCAATAATCTTATCAATATTATTACAAAAATTTCCATTCTTTTCAATCAAAAATATATCATCTACATACCTTTTGTGTGTAAATGTTTTTGATGATACTATCTCAATATTAAGCCTTTCAAAAATTATCATCAAATATGCTAGTAAACCTTTTTGGTCTTTTGTATGAAGATGCATAGAGGCATAATCTGTTGAATGATTGCAATCTATTTTTATTTCATCTTTTTTTATTATAGGTTTATTTATTTTTGGCTCTTGTTGTTTTTGGAATGACTCTTTTACAATATTTTTTATATCCTCAATATCATCATCATTAACCCTTTGATTAAAATCTATTTTAAAATATTTTTTATTATCAAAAAGCTTTATGATATCTATATTTACTAGGTTTAAGTTTGATAATTTTGAAAGCAAATAACCCAAATCTAATCTACTCTTTTTTATAATCTCAATAGTTAAAAATTTATTATTTGTAATAACATAATCAAAATCTTCAATTTCCATAGCTTTTTGAGCTATTTTTATAATTCTATTTGTGCTATATTTAATAAATGGTAAATTTGATTCTATAGATAAAACCTTTCTTTGAACTATCTTTGATAAACTCTTAAACTCTTTTGATTTCTCAATTTTTTTAACTCTTTTGACCCTTTTGCCCATTTCATCTAAAAAGTTTGAATGTTGCAAAAACTCTACAGCATGTATATATAAAGTATGAAATAACCTTGATGTAAAACTATTATATATATCACTACCTACACCATTTGTATCAGCATAAGTTAGTATGTATATCATATCAAGCTCTATCTTTGAAGGAAACAGTGCAGCTAGTTTTGCAACACTTTTTTGATTATAGATATCTTCTTTTTGGGCTATTTGGCTTAGTTGATTATGGTATAAAACCAATCTATATCCTATATCTATATCTTCTTGTGGTAACTCTAGCTTACTTGCATATATTTTAAATAAATGAGCTCCTATTTGATGATGGTCGCTAGGTCTTCCTTTACCACAATCATGTAAAAATGTAGCTAATTTTAAAAGTAGTTTTTTTGATTTTGGCAAAGCTTCATACAAATCTTTTACATTTTTATCTTTTATATCTTCAAGATACTCTATACATTTAATTAAATGTGTATCTACTGGATATTTATGGTATCCATCAAATTGAGGCAATGCTTCAACTTTTTTTAATGGACTAATATATGCTCCTAGCTTACCAGCTTCTGATAATGCGATTAAAATAGAGCTTGTATAATTAGCCTTAAATATCTGTTTGACTAATTTATATCGCTCTTTTGTATCGCCTCTATTTTTGGCATGTAATAGAGCTAAATTTAATTTTGGATGTGAATTAAATGGTCTATTTGCATTTTGGATTAAAAATTTAATTATCTCATTTGCACTCTTATACTCTTTTTGAGGTTTTAGATAGTCTATATAAATTGGAACCATTGAAGATGCCATAGCATCCATCCAGATTCTACTATATAACCATATGATTCTTAAGCTTTTATGAACCTTTTTAGCAAATATAAGGTGAGATTGTGGATTGTTTTTATAACCCAAAAGTGTAGCAACTTGAGGTATATATTCAAGCCTTAGAGTATCACTCTTTTTATCTAAACTTAAGTGTAATGCAGCCCTTACTCTATACAAAAACTCTAAAGCTACTCTAAACTTTTTATAATCTCTCTCATCTACAATACTATTTGGCAAATCTTTTATTCTTGGCACATTATATAGCAACTTCCCAATCCAAAAGACCAAATTTGCATCTCTAAATCCACCTACACCCTCTTTAATATTTGGCTCCATCATCAAAGGATACTTAGCTCTTAACTCTCTTCTTTCTTGAATTTTTGATAAAATAAACTCTTTTTGATTACTCAATCTAATATGATTTATCTTATTTTCAATCTCAAACCAAAGATATTTAGAGCCATATACAAATCTTGATTCTAATAGTGCAGTCTTTATAGTTATATCACTCTTTGCCACATCTTCTAATTCTGAGATTTCATGAACTCTATGACCAAGTTTAAGTCCACTATCCCACATTATATATAACATCTTTTCAATTATAGCTTTTGTATTAAAACCTTTAATATCTTTGTAAATAAAGGCTATATCAATATCAGATTTTGGGCTAAGCTGCTCTCTACCATAACTTCCAAGAGCAGAAATAGTTAGAGGAATTGCATCTTTGGTAGGAAAATAGTCTCCAAAGAAATCTCTTGTTACTACTTTGTAAATTAATTTAATTATGCTATCAATCTTTTTGGTATGCTTGACTAAAAAGTCCTTACCACCACTTTTAGCAAATATCTCTGGTAAGGTATTGTAATAGTTATTTAGATTCTCTTTAATAAGCTTAGCAATTTCAAAGTCTTGAGCATTTGTATAAATTAACTCTTCTATTTTCTCTTTTAATTCACTCAAAGCTAATCCTACTTTTTTATTGCTATAATAGCAAAAATTATTTAACCAATATTTAAAGGTAAAATATGCAAAAGATTATAAATAAGATTAAAGATAAAAAGAGAATAGATTATAAAGAAGCATTAAAACTATATGATTTAAATCTACTAGAACTAGGAGAGTTAGCAGATACTATTAGGCAAGAAAAATATGGCAAAAAAAGTTATTTTAATATAAATCGCCATATTAATCCTACAAATATTTGTAAAGATATCTGTAAATTTTGTGCATATTCAGCCAATAGAAAAAACCCAAATCCATATACTATGAGTGTTGAAGAGATTGTAAATATTGCTAAAAATGCTTATGAAAAAGGTGCCAAAGAGGTTCATATAGTTTCAGCTCATAATCCTGAAGTTGGATTAAATTGGTATATAGATAGCTTCAAAAAAATAAAAGAAACCTTACCAGATATTCATATCAAAGCCCTTACTGCAGCTGAAGTAAACTTTTTGGCAAAAGAGTATAATTTAAGTTTTGAAGAAGTTATTGATATGATGATAGAAAATGGTGTTGATTCTATGCCTGGTGGCGGAGCCGAGATATTTGCTGAAGATGTAAGAGATAAAATTTGCAAAGGAAAAGTTAGCTCTAGTGAGTGGTTAGAGATACATAAAATTTGGCATAGTAGAGGCAAAAAGAGTAATGCCACTATGCTTTTTGGACATATAGAGAGTAGAGAAGATAGAATTGACCATATGAATAGACTTAGAGAACTTCAAGATAAAACAGGTGGCTTTAACTGCTTTATTCCTCTTGTATATCAAAGAGAGAATAACTATTTAAGAGTAGAAAAATATCTAACAGCAAATGAAATATTAAAAACATATGCAATTGCTAGGATATTCTTAGATAATATTCCACATCTAAAAGCATATTGGGCAACTAGCACTATAAATTTAGCTCTTATAGCTCAAGAGTTTGGATGTGATGATCTTGATGGCACAATCCAAAAAGAATCAATCCAGAGTGCAGCAGGAGCAGATAGTGCAAATGGAATAGAGCTTAATGAATTTATTAATTTAATAAAAAGTAGCGGCTTTATACCAGTTGAGAGAGATAGTTTGTATAATGAGTTAAGAGAATTTTAAACTTGCTAAAAGCATAAGGCTTAAAGCTTTTGGCCTTTGGCTTTTAGC
>CAYPVY010000105.1:0-4291 GCA_964414305.1 uncultured Nitratifractor sp. | reverse complement strand
ACACTCTCTAATTCATCAGATAACATTTTAGTAGTCAAAAAACCTTCTATAGACTCTGGCAAATATTTATAAGCAGCATAATTTTTAGAAATCAAACCACCCACCATTGGTAAAATCTTTTTCATTCCAAAATCAATAATCTTATCTATAAAGCCACTTCTATCTTGCTTAGTAAATTCTAATATTACTACTATTCCACCTGGTTTTAGGGCTCTATAAAACTCTTGTAAAGCTTCTACTCTATCAACAACATTTCTTATTCCATAGCTTATTGATATTAACTCTGTGCTTTCATCATCTATTGGTAATTCTTGAGCTTTTCCCTCTTTAAACTCTGCAAAATTTATCTTCTTTCTAGCAACTTCTAACATCTTTATAGATGGGTCAATACCTATATATTTTTTTACATATATACCATTCTTTTGTGCAAATTCTTTCCAAAATAGTAACAAATCTCCAGTCCCACACGCAACATCAGTTATTTGCTCTAACTCTTTTAAATTCAAAATCTCATAAGCTTTTTGACATGCTTTTTTTCTCCACTTTATATCAATTCCCATTGTAAGAACTCTATTTGCCAAGTCATAGGTAGAGGCAATATCATCAAACATATTTACTATCTCTTCTTGTTTTTGCTTTTTGTCCAAATTACACTCCAATAATGAATTGGCTTATTATACCCAAAGGAGTTTATATCTTAGAAAAAAATATTAGTTATAGATATTAATATTAATAGAAGTTATATATTGATATAATAAATAAAGTAATATTATTATAAGGAGACATTATGAAAAAGATAGTTTTATTAATAGCAATATTATCATTATATACTTTTGGAAATGAAATAGAAGAAGGAAAAAAGTTATATCTTGAGGCAAAGTGCCAAAAATGCCATCTTCAAGATAGCAAATTTGACCCAAACTCTATTAAAAAAGAGGGTCTTACTTCTAAAGTAAAATCTAAAAGTGATATTCATAAATGGGTAGTTAGCTGTAATAATTTTTTTGGAACTGGATGGTTTCCTGAAGAAGAGGAAAAGGTTGCTAAATATCTAAATAGCACATTTTATAAATTAAAAAAATAGCTAACTTAATAAATCATTTAAACTCTCTAGTGGCTCTTTGCCACCTAGTAATAAAGATACTTCTTTTGCAATTGGCAAATATATATCTTTTTGTTTGGCAATCTTCATTACTGCTTTTGTTGTAGCTACACCTTCTGCTACCTCTCCAAGCTCTTCTAAAATAGTATCTAAATCTTTTTTCTTTGCCAAGCCTAAACCAACTCTAAAATTTCTTGACATTGGACTACTAGCAGTTAAGAACAAATCTCCTGCTCCTCCAAGAGATAGAAAGGTCTTCTCTCTTGCACCAAAATATTCACCAAATCTACTCATCTCTACTAGACCTCTAGAAATTAGTGCTGCTCTTGCATTATTCCCTAGCTCTAATCCCTCACAAACTCCAGCAGCTATTGCAATAATATTTTTATAAGCTCCTGCTACCTCAGCACCAATTACATCATCATCTACATAAGCTTTTATAAAATTAGGCATAGAATCTGCCCAAGTTTCGGCTAAACTTAAATTACTTGAGCTAACAACTAAAGCTGTTGGCAACGATTTCATAACCTCGGTGGCAAATGATGGACCACTAAGAAATGCTAATCTATCTTTTGGCACAAACTCTTCATATATTTCATTTAAGAATTTACCTGAGCTAATCTCTATTCCTTTTGCAGCAATTAAAAGCTTTTGCCCTTTATCAACAAAATATTTTTGCATAAACTCTCTAACAAATTGAGTAGGAATTGCCATAACAATATATTCACTTTTAAACGCATCTTCTAAAGATATAAAGTTTTTAATATCTCTTTTGTTTCTTGAACTAATATTGACACTATTTTTTTGGCTCAAAGCATGACACAAAGCACTACCCCATTTACCAGCACCAATAATTGTTATATTCAATCTTTACTCCTTGTGTCTTCTATAAACTTATCTAAATCCTTTTGTTTACCAATGCATATTAAAATATCACTACTATCAACTTTATGGTCAATTCCAATTGTGCTAAATATAAAATTATCTCCAAGCTCTTTATCAACCATACCTATAAAAATAATATTATAACTATTAAAATCTATCTCTTTTATCATTTTCCCATGTAAAGCAGACTCTTTAGTAACAATAATTTCTTTAAAAATATAATCATGCTCTCTATTTATAAAACCTTGTAAAAATTTTGTAGCAATTGGTTTTGTTAGTATATTTGATATCATCTTACCACTTATAGCATAAACATCTATAATCCTATCAACACCTGCTAATTTTAATTTATCGTTTAAATGAATAGAATCTGAAAGTGCAACAATATAATTATTTTTATATATATCCCTTAAACTTAAAGCCAAAAATAGATTATCATGATTTGAATCTAAGGCACAAATTATAGTTGAACCTAAAGGAATATTTAAATCTATTAAACTTCTATCATTTTCAATATTGATTATCTCAGGTTCTATTTTATTTTCTCTTGCTAATTTAGCTTCTTCTTGGGAATTTACAACTACTTTTATTGGAATTTTTTGTTGTAATAATGAAGCTGCAATAGCCCTACCAAAATTTCCATATCCAAAAAGGTATATTGAGCCTATCATAAGTAGCTCCCTATCATATTATATTTATCTCTGATGTAATTTAAGCTAACTTTATGAGCTAAAACAATTAATACATCAGCTTCTTTTAAAACATACTCTTTTTTAGGATTAAATTTAAATTCTCCATTTAAACCATTTTGAATACCAAGAAGTATAATATTATATCTTTTTAAATCTAAATCTTGAATTTTCTTATTTATAGCATCGCAATTATTATCTATATATAACTCATCCAAAGTTGCTACATCTCTTGAATGTAAAATTGCATTTATTGCTTTATAAGCTATAGGATAAGATATAGATGCAACCAACATGGAAGAAGCAATATCATTAGGTAAAACTACTCTATTTGCTCCAGCTCTTTTATACTTTCTAATTACATTATAATTATTAGCTCTTGCAATTACTCTTATATCTTTAGATATTACTTTTGCATTGAGTGTGATATAGATATTTTCAATATCACTTCTAGTTAAAGCCAAAAGAGTGATTTTTGCATCTTTGTTATAAAATCTTTTTAAAACTTCATAACGACTAGCATCATCATTTATAGCAAAATGTCCATCAGTAATAGCCTCTTGCACCTTTTTTTCATCTTTATCTAAAACTACATAGTTAATATAATTGTTTTCTTCTTTATGGTATTGCAAAAAGACCTTTGCTAGCTGACCATATCCACAAATTATTAAAAACTCTTTACTATTTTGCAACTGTTCAGCAACTCTATCTTCTTTAAGTTCATCTAATTTTTCAGCAAAAGCAGATACAATTACTGAAGTTGCAAAAGATGTAATTGTAATTCCTAAAACAACAATAATAAAAGATACACTTCTTCCTGCAGTAGTTGCAGGAGATATATCACCATACCCAACAGTTGTAATTGTAATAAAAGACCAATATAATGCATCAAATAGATTTTTAATATTTGGATTTTGTTGATCTTCTAAAATATATATAGCTATACCACCAATAAAAACAACAAATATCAATAATCCAAATAGAGTTAATAGTTCAAACTTTCTATCAGCTAAAACCTCAATAAATTTATGCAAATTCCTTGTATGCTTAAAAAGTTTTAAAAACCTAAATAATACAAATATTCTTAAAAATCTAAATGTTCTATATGCTGGTAAGATTGCTAAAAGGTCTATAATTGCAATAGGTGTTATTACATAAAATAATTTTCTTTTTATAGCTTTTAGAACCACCTTTTTTAAATTTGGATCTTTTTTAAGAATTTTTGCTTCTTTTATCTCTTCGTTTATATCTTTGTGAATATCATAATAGAGCCAAAAATTTATCAAATACTCTATTAAAAATATAAATGAAGTGAAATATATTGCATAAAATTCCATCCACCAAGGAATAGGATTATTTACTTCATAAATCATTATAGCAACAGAGCTAATAATTAAAAAAATTAATGTATAATCTATATATTTTTTTATCTTACTCTTAGGATTGCTATAAATATCTCTAATTTTTTCTTTAAATTCTATATATCTAGTTGAACGAGATAACCTAACTAATATATCAATTGGAGATTTTTTCAAAAAATTCATTAAGATAATCTCTGTTTTAAAAGTTCATTTACTTTTGCAGGATTTGCACTACCACGACTTGCTTTCATAAC
>CAYPVY010000104.1:0-4296 GCA_964414305.1 uncultured Nitratifractor sp. | reverse complement strand
CAAAATTATCAAAAAAATCTTCGCTTTTTGATATTGCTATATCTATATCGCTATAGATATTGCTATTATCATTTGCAAAACTGCCAAATAGTGCTACTGTTTTAATACCTTTTGATTTTAATTTAGGTTTTAGCTCTTTTAGATAGTTTAAAAGTAACTCTTTGTCCATTTAGAAACCTTTTGTTTGTCTTCTATTATTTTACCATAAAAGTGGTATAATCTTGGGTTAAAATTTTAAAGTAGGTTAGCATATGATATTTTTATTAATTATAGTTGGTTTAGCAATTGGAGTAATATCTGGATTTTTTGGTGTAGGTGGAGGAATGCTTCTTATACCAGTATTACTAACTATTGGCTTTGGTATAAAAGAGGCTATTGCTATGAGTGTAGTTCAGATGGTGTTTAGCTCTGTCTTTGGCTCATACAAAAACTACAAAAAAGGCAATTTAGTAATAAATGAAGGTATTTGGGTAGGTATTGGTGGAGTTATTGGTGGAGTTATTGGCTCATTTTTTACCGATCTTCTTCCTGCATCTATTTTAGAGTATATATTTTTAGCCCTTGTTATATTTGCTTTTGTAAGAGTTGCTACTTCTAAAAAGGTTCAAGATGGTCAAGAAGAAGGAAGCTTTAGCAAAGTTACACTTTTTATAATAGGTTTAATAATAGGAACAATTGCTATGATGCTAGGAGTTGGAGGCTCAGTTATGCTAACTCCAGTATTAATAGGATTTTTACACTTTCCTAGTAAAAAAGCAGCAACTGCAGGGCTATTTTTTGTAGTTTTCTCTTCAATATCAGGTTTAGTATATAAACTTATGGCTGGAACATTTGAAAGCTTGAATTTGGATATGAAGTATGCATTAACTATTGGTATTGCATCAATTGTAGGTGTGATACTAGGTGTAAAATTAAAAGATTATGTTCACGATAGCAGACATAAACAATATTTGCTTATAATGTATATAGTTATAATAGCTTTAACTATTAAAAAAATTTGGTTTTAGGTGAGGATATGAGTAAATTTATAGAAGTTTATGGAGCAAAAGAGAATAATTTAAAAAATATAGATTTAAAGATTCCAAAAGATAAGCTTGTAGTAATTACAGGGATTAGCGGTAGTGGTAAATCAACCCTTGCTTTTAATACACTTTATGCAGAAGGTCAAAGAAGATATATAGAATCACTATCAAGCTATGCAAGACAGTTTTTAGGGCGTGTGGGAAAACCAGAAGTAGATAAAATAGAAGGTCTAACCCCAGCAATTGCAATAGATCAAAAAACCACATCTAAAAATCCCAGATCAACAGTTGGAACAATTACAGAAATTTATGACTATTTAAGACTTCTTTTTGCTAGAGTTGGAAAGCAGCACTGCCATGAGTGTGGTAAGCCAATATCATCTATGAGTGCAAGTGATATTATTACAGAGGTAATGCGTCTTCCAGAAGGCTCAAAACTAATTATTATGGCACCACTTGTAAAAGAGAAGAAGGGGACTTTTGCTGATATGTTAGAGTCTCTTAGACACAAAGGCTTTGTTAGAGCTATGATAGATGGTGTTATGGTTCGTCTTGATGATGAAATAGAGCTTAGCAAAACCAAAAAACATACAATAAAAGCTGTAATTGATAGAGTAGTCTTAAAAGAAGATAGCAAAGAGAGAATTGCACAAGATGTCGAAAAGGCACTTAATTTAAGCTATGGAGAAGTAGAGATTGAGGTAGTAAATTTTGAAGAAGTAGGGCTTGATAGAAAGCTATGGCACTATTCAGAGCATCTTGCTTGTTTTGATTGTAAGCTTAGTTTTGAGCCTCTTGAGCCTGTAAGTTTTTCTTTTAACTCTCCCAAAGGGGCTTGTCCTGCTTGTGATGGTTTAGGTATAAGGTATGTGCTTGATTTAAAAAAGGTTATTGATAGTGAATTACCAATAAGCGATGGTGCTATTAAAATTTTGTATGGATTTAATAAGAGTTATTATTTTAAGTTTTTGACTGCTTTTTGTGAACAAAATGATATAGATATAAATATACCATATTCACAGCTTCCAGAGCATCAAAAAAGAGCTGTTCTTTATGGCTTACCAGGAGATGTAGAATTTACCTGGAAGAGACATAAGCTTCATCGTCCATGGCCAGGAGTAGTAAAGATTGCTTATGATATGTCTCATGAGAGTAAAGATTTTGATGACTATATGACTGAGCAAGTTTGTGATGAGTGTGGGGGACACAGACTTCGCCCTAGATCACTTGCAGTTAAGATAGAAGATAAAAATATTGCAGATATTATAGATATGCCAATTGAAGAGAGTTATAAATATTTTAATGATAAATCAAACTTTTCCCATTTAACTCCTCAACAAGAGCTAATAGCACAACCAATTTTAAAAGAGATTCAAGAGAGGCTATTTTTTCTTTATGATGTAGGGCTTGGCTATATTACTCTTAGTCGTGATGCAAGGACAATTAGTGGAGGAGAGGCTCAAAGAATTAGAATTGCTTCTCAAATTGGAAGTGGTTTGACTGGAGTAATGTATGTGCTTGATGAGCCAAGTATTGGGCTTCATGAAAGAGATACAATGAAGCTTATTAGAACCCTAAAATCACTAAGAGATAAAGGCAATAGTGTAATAGTAGTAGAGCATGACAAAGAGACAATTTTAAGTGCTGATCATATTATAGATATAGGACCTGGAGCTGGAAAATATGGTGGAGAAGTAGTCTTTAGCGGTAGTGTAGCTAAACTAAAAAGAGCCAAAACTCAAACAGCTAATTATCTATTTGGCAAAAAAGATATTAATTATCCTAAAAAACCAATTAGTGATAATTGGCTTGAGATAAAAAATGTAAATTTAAATAACATCAAAAATCTTGATGCTAAAATACCTCTTGGTAACTTTGTATGTGTAACTGGTGTTAGTGGTAGTGGTAAAAGTTCATTAATACTCCAAACCCTCTTGCCAACTGCCAAAGAGATATTAAATCGTGCAAGAAAGGTTAATAAGGTAGAAGGTGTAGAGATAAGCGGATTAGAGCATCTTGATAAAGTAATATATCTAGACCAAAGCCCAATAGGCAGAACCCCACGCTCAAATCCCGCTACATACACTGGAGTTATGGATGAGATAAGAAAGCTCTTTGCACAAACCAAAGAAGCTGAACTTAGAGGTTATAAGATAGGTAGATTTAGCTTCAATGTTAAAGGTGGAAGATGTGAGAAGTGCCAAGGAGAAGGGCAAATAAAAATAGAGATGCACTTTTTACCAGATGTTTTGGTTGAGTGTGATGCTTGTAAGGGAACAAGATATAATGAACAAACTCTTGAAGTTGAGTATAAGGGTAAAAATATTGCAGAAGTTTTAAGTATGAGTGTGGTTGAGGCATTAGAATTTTTCAAAGCAATCCCAGCAATAGCAACCAAGCTTCAAACCCTAAAAGATGTAGGTTTAGAGTATATAACTTTAGGTCAAAATGCTACAACTCTAAGTGGAGGAGAGGCTCAAAGAATTAAACTAGCAAAAGAGTTAAGCCGTAAAGATACTGGAAAGACTCTATATATTTTAGATGAACCAACCACTGGATTGCATTTTGCAGATGTAGATAGATTAACTGGAGTTTTAAGACATTTAGTAGATTTAGGAAATAGTGTGGTAGTAATTGAGCATAATTTAGATATGATAAAAAATGCTGATTATATAATAGATATGGGACCAGAGGGTGGAAATAAAGGTGGTAAAATAGTTGATAGTGGCACACCTGAAGAGTTAGCAAAAAATTATAAGAAAAGCGGAAGCTATACTGGTGAGTATCTAGCAAAAGAGTTTAATAATAAAAAGGATTAAAATGAAAAAGACAATTATAACTAGTATCTTATTTATTTCAATGTATCTATTTGCTTCTACAAATCCAAAAGTAAAAGCAGATATTATTAGTGTTGAGGTATCTAAAATTTCAGATAAAGAGTATAGATTTAGTGTTGGTATCAAAAGTGATGATAAAGGCTGCAAACAGTTTGCAAATTGGTGGGAAGTAATAGATGAAAATGGTAAATTAGTATATAGAAGAATACTTTTTCATTCACATACCACTGAACAACCATTTGTAAGAAGCGGTATAGTAAAAGGTATAGATGAAAATAAAAAACTATATATTAGAGCTCATATGAATAATGTAGGCTATAGTGGAAATGTATATAGTGGAACTATTAAGAGTGGATTTAAAAATTTAAACAAAGATATAAATTTTAGCAAAAATATTGAAAAACAAGAGCCGCAACCAAATGGTTGTGCCTTTTAAC